>NZ_QODJ01000059.1:0-37963 GCF_009935965.1 Pseudomonas sp. L13 | reverse complement strand
GGCAAGAGCGTTTTGCTTACTTTTGCGCTTCTCAAAAGTGAGACGCCGTCAGGGCGTAACCCTAAGTGGCCGTTACCTAAATAACGGATATGTACCCGGTCCAACTGTATTGACTGCCAGGCCGCCTTCGCAGGCAAGCCAGCTCCCACATTTGACCCGTGTCGCGTCAGTTAATAATTGTTAAGGCACATGCGCTGAAATGGAGCCGGGATTAACCGGCGCCAGGCAGGTACAATAGTGGCCCCCTTTTGTTACGGCCCTTGTCATGACTGACCCCATACGCCTCTCCAAACGCCTTATCGAACTGGTCGGTTGCTCCCGTCGGGAGGCTGAGCTGTTTATCGAAGGCGGCTGGGTCTCGGTGGACGGCGAAGTGATCGACGAGCCGCAGTTCAAGGTCACTGACGAGAAAGTCGAGCTGGACCCGGAAGCTAAAGCCACCGCGCCAGAGCCGGTGACCATCCTGCTGCACGCCCCCGCAGGCGTGGATGCAGAAACCGCCATGGCCTCGATCAACGCCGAAACCCTCTCTGAAGAACACCGCTTCGGCAAGCGCCCGCTCAAAGGGCACTTCCTGCGCCTGAGCGCCAGCGCCGACCTGCAAGCCAAGGCCAGTGGCCTGCTGGTGTTCACCCAGGACTGGAAGATTTTGCGCAAGTTGACCGCCGATGCCGCCAAGATCGAGCAGGAATACGTGGTGGAAGTCGAAGGCGACATGGTTGCCCACGGCCTCAACCGCCTGAACCACGGCTTGACCTACAAAGGCAAAGAGCTGCCTGCCGTCAAAGCCAGCTGGCAGAACGAGAACCGCCTGCGCTTTGCGATGAAAAACCCGCAACCTGGCGTGATCGCGCTGTTCTGCGAAGCCGTTGGCCTGAAAGTCATCGCCATCCGCCGCATCCGCATCGGCGGCGTGTCCATCGGCAAGGTGCCGGTGGGCCAATGGCGTTACCTGTCCGGCAAAGAGAAGTTTTAAGCCGTTCCCCTTTTCCCGACACCGCCTGATTCCGGCGGTGTCATCCGTTGAATACCAGGATTGCCCACCATGATTCACAACGACGTACTGCGCAGCGTGCGCTACATGCTCGACATCAGCGACAACAAGATGGTCGAGATCATCAAGCTCGGCGGCATGGACGTGACCAAGGAAGACCTGCTGACCTACCTCAAGAAAGACGAGGAAGAAGGCTTCGTGTTCTGCCCGGACGAAGTCATGGCTCACTTCCTCGATGGCCTGGTGATCTTCAAGCGCGGCAAGGACGAAAGCCGCCCGCCGCAGCCGATCGAAACCCCGGTGACCAACAACATCATCCTGAAAAAGCTGCGTGTGGCCTTCGAACTGAAGGAAGACGACATGCATGCAATCCTCAAGGCGGCGGAGTTCCCGGTGTCCAAGCCAGAGCTGAGCGCGCTGTTCCGCAAGTTCGGCCACACCAACTACCGCACCTGTGGCGACCAGTTGCTGCGCAACTTCCTCAAGGGTCTGACGCTGCGCGTCAGAGCTTAAGAACAGCCATAAGCTTCAAGCTGCAAGTTAAGCGCTTGCGGCTTGAAGCTTGCAACTTGAGGCTCCAGTAATGGCCTATCAAGTCTCACCGGTCGGTTTCGTACGTTCCTGCTTCAAGGAGAAGTTCGCCATCCCGCGCCAACCGCAACTGGCACCGGCTGCCCGCGGCGTGCTGGAGTTGGTTGCGCCGTTCGACCAGGGTGAGGCGGTGCAGGGGCTGGAGCAGGTCAGCCATGTGTGGCTGCTGTTCCTGTTCCATCAGGCCCTGGAAGACAAGCCGCGCCTGAAAGTGCGCCCGCCACGCCTGGGAGGCAATACCTCCATGGGTGTGTTTGCTACCCGTGCGACCCATCGTCCCAATGGCATCGGCCAGTCGGTGGTGAAGCTGGACAAGGTGGAGCCCGGGCGGCTGTGGATTTCCGGCATAGATTTGCTCGATGGCACGCCGGTGCTGGATATCAAGCCGTATGTGCCCTATGCCGATAGCGTTGATGCGGCTACCAACCACATCGCCAGCGATGCGCCCGAACTGATCGCCGTGCAATGGCTCAAGGCTGCACTGCAACAGGCGCAAGGCCATGCCCAGCGTCTTGATGAGCCGTTGGTAGAGTTGATTGATCAATGCCTGGCGCAAGATCCGCGACCGGCCTACCAAACGCCCGGCCCTGAGCGTGAATACGGTGTGCAGTTCTGGGATGTGGATGTGCGCTGGCACTACCCGGAGCCGGGGATGATTTGTGTGCTGGAAGTGGTTCCGGCGCAGTAAATCCCACAAACGCAAAAGCCCGCGCTGCCTTCACAGGCAACGCGGGCTTTTCTTTGCAAACACATTCAACTGTAGGAGCGAGCTTGCTCGCGAAAAAACCACAAGCACCGCACTAATTCAGGATGCCAGCGTTATCGTTAGCGCCCTTCGCGAGCAAGAACTAGGCGTCCCCCTCGCTCCTACAAGTGACCCGAGGTCACTTTTCGACGAACGCGCGCTCGATCAGGTAGTCACCCGGTTCACGCATCCGTGGCGAAACCTTCAGGCCAAAGCTGTTCAACACTTCGCTGGTCTCGTCCAACATGCTTGGGCTGCCGCACAGCATGGCGCGGTCGTCTTCAGGATTGATCGGCGGCAGGCCGATGTCGCTGAACAGCTTGCCGCTGCGCATCAGGTCGGTCAGGCGGCCTTCGTTTTCGAACGGCTCGCGGGTCACGGTCGGGTAGTAGATCAACTTGTCACGCAGGGCCTCGCCGAAGAACTCGTTCTGCGGCAGGTGCTCGGTGATGAATTCGCGGTAGGCGACTTCGTTGACGTAGCGCACGCCGTGGCACAGGATGACTTTTTCGAAACGCTCGTAGGTCTCCGGGTCCTGGATCACGCTCATAAACGGCGCGAGGCCAGTACCGGTGCTGAGCAGGTACAGGTGCTTGCCCGGCTTCAAATCGTCAAGCACCAGGGTGCCTGTCGGTTTTTTGCTGATAATGATCTCGTCGCCTTCCTTCAGATGCTGCAACTGGGAAGTCAGCGGGCCATCGGGCACCTTGATGCTGAAGAACTCCAGATGCTCTTCCCAGTTCGGGCTGGCAATGGAGTAAGCGCGCATGAGCGGGCGGCCGTTGGGCTGTTGCAGGCCGATCATCACGAACTGACCGTTCTCGAAGCGCAGGCCCGGATCGCGGGTGCACTTGAAGCTGAACAGAGTGTCGTTCCAGTGATGAACACTGAGGACACGCTCGTGGTTCATGTTGCTCATGTACGGGGGACTCCTGGAAATGGGTCTGCGCCAAAGGTAAGAATGCGCAATTGCACAGCATTCTAATGGCGGCGACAATATCTGTTAACTGGATTATTAAGATAAGGGTTATCGGTTATATCGATATGCGATTTACTCTCCGTCAACTGCAAGTTTTCGTCGCCGTCGCCCAGCAGGAAAGCGTCTCGCGCGCTGCTGGCCTTCTGGCCTTATCTCAATCCGCCGCCAGCACGTCGATCACCGAGCTGGAGCGTCAATCCAGCTGTCAATTATTCGACCGCGCCGGTAAACGCCTGAGTCTCAACGCCCTTGGTCATCAGCTATTGCCCCAGGCTGTGGCATTGCTGGACCAGGCCAAGGAGATCGAAGACCTGCTCAACGGCAAGTCCGGCTTCGGCTCGCTGGCGGTCGGCGCGACGCTGACCATCGGCAATTACCTGGCGACGCTGTTGATTGGCAGCTTCATGCAGCAACACCCCGAGAGCCAGGTAAAGCTGCATGTGCAGAACACTGCCCATATCGTGCACCAGGTGGCGCACTACGAAATTGACCTGGGTCTAATTGAAGGCGACTGCAGCCATCCGGATATCGAGGTGCAAACCTGGGTAGAAGATGAGCTGGTGGTGTTCTGCGCCCCTCAGCATCATTTGGCCAAGCGCGGCGTGGCAACCATGGACGAATTGACCCACGAAGCGTGGATCCTGCGGGAACAAGGCTCGGGCACGCGCCTGACCTTCGACCAGGCCATGCGTCATCACCGCAGCGCACTCAATATCCGCCTGGAGTTGGAACACACCGAAGCGATCAAACGGGCAGTAGAGTCGGGCTTGGGGATTGGCTGTATTTCGCGGCTGGCGCTGCGCGATGCCTTCCGCCGTGGCAGCCTGGTGCCGGTGGAAACCCCGGACCTGGACCTGGCCCGGCAGTTCTACTTCATCTGGCACAAGCAGAAGTACCAGACCTCGGCGATGCGCGAGTTTCTCGAACTGTGCCGCGCCTTCACCGCAGGGGTGCAGCGCAGCGACGAGATCGTGCTGCCGAGTATCGCGTGATCCTCAGATCAGGATGACGGCCCATACCAGGGTGATCATGGTCAGTGCCACGAATTGCGCGGCGCTGCCCATGTCCTTGGCGTTTTTCGACAGCGGGTGACGGTCCAGGGAAATACGGTCAATGGCCGCTTCTACCGCTGAGTTGAGCAATTCGACGATCAGCGCCAACAGGCACACTGCAATCAGCAGCGCCCGTTCAACCCGGCTGACCTGCAGGAAAAAACTCACGGGGATCAGGATGACGTTCAGCAACACCAGTTGACGGAACGCCGCCTCGCCAGTGAAAGCTGCACGCAGGCCATCCAGGGAATAGCCCCCTGCGTTGAAGATACGTTTGATACCGGTTTGACCCTTGAAAGGCGACATAGATGTAGGCAACTGAACCAAAGGAGTGGGGAAGCTAGATCACGCAAAGTCAAAAAAGCGTGAAGCGGCTGTAACTTAATGTTGCGAGATAGACTCAAGTTGCTGCAACAGCAACGCCGCCTGGGTGCGCGTACGCACGCCTAACTTACGGAAAATCGCCGTAACGTGGGCCTTGATGGTCGCTTCCGACACACTCAACTCGTAGGCAATCTGCTTGTTCAACAACCCTTCGCAGACCATGGTCAATACCCGGAACTGCTGGGGCGTCAAGCTGGCCAGGCCATCGCGGGCGGCCTTGGCTTCATCGGACACATTGATTTCTTCAAACGCCTGGGGTGGCCAGGACACATCGCCGTCCAACACCGTACGCACGGCTTTCTGGATATCTTCCATCGCGCTGGACTTGGGAATGAAACCGCTGGCGCCAAACTCCTTGGAGCGCACCACCACATCGGCTTCTTCCTGGGCCGACACCATCACCACCGGTATTTGCGGGTATTGCCCACGCAACAACACCAACCCGGAGAAACCGTAGGCACCCGGCATGTTCAGGTCGAGCAATACCAGGTCCCAGTCGGATTTTTCAGTCAGGCGGGCTTCCAGTTCGGCAATGCTGGCCACTTCGACCAGACGTACATCGGGGCCAAGGCCCAGGGTTACGGCCTGATGCAGTGCGCTGCGAAACAGCGGGTGGTCATCGGCAATCAGGATTTCGTATGTGGCCATTGGTTAAATGATCCTGTTTTTTATGGGAGCCCTGATGGGTTCAGGGTTCACCAATACACGAGGCGACGGCCAGGCAGCGATCGCCACAGGGCCCGCTCAACGTCAAAAACACATGAAACGACGTCGATAATTCACGGTTGCGCCCAATCGGCGCACAGCATGCCCAGCGTAGCCTGGAGGGTCAAGCACTACGCCCGTGGGGATTTTAGCGGGTTGCGGGCTTACAGTGCCATCATGCAAACGTCGTCTGGTTATACCGCCGGGATGTAGGGTGCAAGGCGGGTATGCACGGTGTCTGCCGCATCCAGTGGCAACTGGAACTTGGCAGCCAGGTAATGGGTGCTGAATACATCAAGGTAGGCATCCAGCACTTCGCTGGCGGCCAGGTCATCAGCCAGCTCCAGGCACAGCGCCGCCACCTCGGCGGTGCAGAAATGGTCATCACGCTTGGAGCGCCGTAGTTTGTAGCGCGACAGCTGCTCGGGCGCCAGGCTCAGCACGGGTAAATGTTCCAGATAGGGGCTTTTGCGAAACATCTTGCGCGCTTCGCTCCAGGTACCGTCCAGCAGAATGAACAGCGGGCGCTTGCCCTCCTCCATGCACACTTCACTGACCACCCGTTGCGGCGCCACGAATTCGCCGGGGAACACGATGTACGGTTGCCATTGCGGGTCGGCCAGCACCCTGAGCAGTTCGGGGTCGACTTCGGTACGCGACCAGGCGAACGCGGTGGTGTCGTGTATGACATCGGCGATCAGCCAACCCGTGTTGCTGGGCTTCATCGGTTCAACGTCATGCATCAATAGGCACATGGCGGACTTGGCTTCTACCTGCGGCCGCCAGGCACATAGGCAGTATTCAGGAATGACCCGACAGCCGGGACAGCGCTCAGCACGCGAACCCCGATTGAGAAACGGCCTGACGGCACGCGCCAGACGCTGGGTACGCAAACGGGAGACGGCGTGGCTCATCGGGCACGCGGCGAAGAAAAGGAAATCGACACGGAACAAACTCGTGAAAAACAGAAGTCCCGCAGTTTACCAGCGATACGCCTGGCTGTAGTGGCAAGGGCTCACCTATAATTGCGCGCCACTGAACGCACAGCCCAGTGGCTGGTCTATGCACCAGTAACCGAATCAGGAGAGTTTCATGCTGCGTTCCATGCTGCGCCTTGTTGCCCCATCCGTCGCCCTTGCGCTGGTCTTGCCTATGGGCGCCCACGCGGCCTCGCTGCTGGAGGCCCAAATGAACAAGAAGCTGCAAAGCGTCGCGGCTGAAAGCAACAAGGACCTGCCCCGGGAAATCGATGAAAAAACCCTGGAAGTCGCCTACACCGTTGAAGGTATGCAGTTGATCGATCACCTCAGCGTGCTGCCTGACCGTGCCGAACAGATGCGCGCCAACCCCAAGGCTGTGTATTTCCAGCTGGGGCGCAGTGTGTGCACCAACCCAGGCTATCGCGAGCTGATGGCCAAGGGCGCAGTGATGCGCTATGAAATCACCGAGAACAAGACCAATCGCCCGGTGGCTTCGGTCAAGTTCGCAGAGTCCGATTGCCCGGCGCCAGCGAAGAAGAAAAAGTAACCTCTGCTTGACCCTCCCGCGCTGCTTCCCAGCGGCGCGCACCCTTGCTCTGCGTTTGCCACCAACGACTAAACTGCGTAATGAGCCACCAATAAGCGGTTGCCAGCCAAGGGTTTTTCGGCCCATGATCAGTTCATCCCAGATGCCCGCCCACCACAGCTTTTAATGCTGTTCTGTCATATTTTCAGGGCAAAAAAGGCCTGCCCTCCTGCGGCATGCCGCGACACAAGCAGTGTCGTGGCCCAGGCGACGTTTTCGTCGACTACCCAGGCCCTGTAAAGAAGGAGAAATTGAATGCCTTATGAATCGAATGATTTGCTGCTTCGTCATTTTGAAGAAAACGGGACCGACCTCACCCAGCAGGTCGACGCACAAATTCAGTTGATCGCCCCCAACAGCCCGAATATCCCTCTTTATCGAGACATGATCCTCACCGTCCTGCGCATGGCCCAGGACGACCGTGACCGCTGGAACGCCAAGATCACCCTGCGCGCCATTCGCGAATTGGACCATGCCTTTCGCGTTCTCGAACAGTTCAAGGGCCGGCGCAAAGTCACGGTATTCGGCTCGGCGCGTACGCCAGTGGAAAGCCCCTTGTATGCGCTGGCCCGAGAAGTGGGTGCCGCGCTCGCACGTTCCGACCTGATGGTCATCACCGGTGGCGGTGGCGGCATCATGGCCGCAGCCCACGAAGGCGCGGGCCTGGAGCACAGCCTGGGGTTCAATATCACCCTGCCCTTTGAACAGCACGCCAACCCGACCATTGATGGCACCGAAAACCTGCTGTCATTCCACTTCTTCTTCACCCGCAAGCTGTTCTTCGTCAAGGAAGCCGACGCGCTGGTGTTGTGCCCTGGCGGTTTCGGCACCCTCGACGAGGCATTGGAAGTGCTGACCCTGATCCAGACCGGCAAAAGCCCGCTGGTGCCGGTGGTGCTACTGGATGCGCCGGGCGGTGGATTCTGGCAAGGCGCCCTGGATTTCATCCGCACTCAGTTGGAAGCCAATCGCTATATCCTGCCCACCGACCTCAAACTGGTCCGCCTGGTCTACAGCGCCGAAGAGGCCGTGGACGAAATCAACCAGTTCTACGCCAACTTCCACTCCACCCGCTGGCTCAAGCGTGAGTTTGTGGTGCGCATGAATCATGCGCTGAGTGAGCGCGCCCTGGCCCATATGCAGCAAGCGTTTGCCAGCCTGCGGCTCAGTGGCGAGTTCCAGCAACTCGCCTATACGGGCGAAGACCATGACGAACCGAGGTTCAGCCATTTGACGCGCCTGGTGTTCAATTTCAACGGTCGCGATCAGGGGCGGCTGCGGGAGTTGGTGGATTACATCAACCTGCCGGAGAACTGGGCGCACGCTCAGGGCAAGGCCCAGCAACGGATGACGCCAGAGACAGCGTGAATTTTTTGCAGGCGAAAAAAAGGCCCACTATTTTCATAGTGGGCCTTTTGCTTTTTGGCGTTCAGTCGTCCATATCCCGACCGCTCAATAAGCGGCTGATCATGTCCATCGAAAACCCGCGATAACTCAAGAAGCGACCTTGCTTCGCACGCTCCCTGGCATCAATTGGAAGGTGGCCCGCAAACTTGCGACGCCAGGTTTCCTCCAATTGCGACTGCCAACTAATACCGCACTCACGTAGCGCAAGGTCAATATCGGCACGTTGCAGGCCACGTTGGCTCAACTCTTCGCGAATCCGCGCAGGGCCATAACCGGAACGTGCGCGGTAAGACACAAAGCTTTCAAGGTAACGGGCTTCCGACAACAGCCCTTCTTCCGTCAATCGGTCGAGAGCTGTTTCGATCATCTCAGGCTCTGCGCCGCGCTGACGCAACTTACGTGTCAGCTCGACTCGACCATGCTCGCGGCGAGCGAGCAGGTCCATCGCAGTGCGCCGAACGGCGACGAGTGTATCCAATACAACAGTCATCGTTTGCTTCAGATATCAGTGTCGGCTTCTTCCACTTCTTCAACCGGCTCACGGTTGGCAGCCGCTTTTACATCTGGCGCGGCGGTCAGCAGCTTGTCGCGGATCTGCTTCTCAAGCGTGGCAGCGATATCCGGGTTATCCGCCAGGAACTTGGCCGAGTTGGCCTTGCCCTGACCGATCTTGCTGCCGTTGTAGGCATACCAGGCACCGGACTTCTCGACGAAACCGTGCAGTACGCCCAGGTCGATCATCTCGCCGTTCAGGTAAATACCCTTACCGTAGAGAATCTGGAACTCAGCCTGACGGAATGGCGGCGCCACTTTGTTCTTGACGACCTTGACGCGTGTTTCGCTACCAACAACCTCGTCGCCTTCCTTCACCGCGCCAGTACGGCGGATATCCAGACGGACCGAAGCGTAGAACTTCAACGCGTTACCACCGGTGGTGGTTTCCGGGCTACCGAACATCACGCCGATCTTCATACGGATCTGGTTGATGAAGATCACCAGGCAGTTGGCGTTCTTGATGTTACCGGTGATTTTACGCAGCGCCTGGGACATCAGGCGGGCTTGCAGGCCCACGTGCATGTCGCCCATTTCGCCTTCGATTTCAGCCTTGGGCACCAGGGCTGCCACGGAGTCGACCACGATCACGTCGATGGCGTTGGAGCGCACCAGCATGTCGGTAATTTCCAGGGCTTGCTCGCCGGTGTCCGGCTGGGAAACCAGCAGGTCATCGACGTTGACGCCCAGCTTGCCGGCGTACTCAGGATCCAGGGCGTGCTCGGCGTCGACGAACGCACAGGTGGCGCCCATTTTCTGTGCCTGGGCAATCACCGACAGGGTCAGGGTGGTTTTACCGGAAGATTCAGGACCGTAGATTTCAACGATACGGCCTTTTGGCAGGCCGCCAATGCCGAGTGCGATGTCCAGACCCAGAGAGCCAGTGGAAATAGCCGGGATCGCCTGACGGTCGTGATCGCCCATACGCATTACGGCACCCTTGCCGAATTGACGTTCGATCTGACCCAGGGCCGCAGCCAAGGCTTTCTTCTTGTTGTCGTCCATTAAAGTCCTCACGTAATCAATAAGGCCTGACGGCCAACACCTGTATAAGTAGACAGTATTGTTCCACAAAGATCGGTGATCGCCTACCCCTGATTGTCTATTTCTGCTGCAGCTCGTCGCAACAAGCCCTCCAGCGCGGCTTTTACCGTTTGTCGACGGACCTCGTCGCGGTTGCCAGGAAAGTGCGCAAGCTCGGCCGTGACCTCGTCGCCCACGGCAAAAGCCAGCCAAACGGTGCCCACCGGCTTGTCCGGCGAGCCGCCATCGGGGCCCGCGACACCGCTGACCGCCACGGCAAAGCGGGCCAGGCTTTTCTCCTGCGCGCCGCGGGCCATCGCTTCCACCACTTCCTGGCTGACGGCCCCGACTTTGGCAAACAGCTTTTCCGGCACATTCAGTTGCCGGGTCTTCTGCCGGTTGGAATAAGTGACATAGCCCGCCTCGAACCAGGCCGAACTGCCCGGGATCCGCGTGATGGCTTCGGCAATACCGCCGCCGGTACAGGACTCGGCAGTGGTGACGTGGGCACTGAGCACCTGCAAACGGCGCCCCAGTTCGGCAGCCAGTTGAGTGATTTCCTTCACGGTCGTCTCCAGGAATGGGCGGGGGTTTGCCTACCCTACAGGAGCCCATCGACCATGCAAGACACAGCGTGCATCAAGAGACTAATGCGCGACGGCCTGTACCTGCCACACATGCGCCATGAGCAGGCGCACACCGACCGAGCCAAACGCACCTAGGAAACGCATAGCACCGCCTTCGCCCGCGCCCACAACTGCAAACGGTCGTCCAGACCATTGAGGCCGCCATTAATGCGTCGGGTGATGGTGGTGAACTGGCCTTTGTCGGCGAGCTCGTTGAGACCGTTGCTTTGCCAGAACCAGGCGGCGGATTCGCAGGCCCACTGTGGCTGCTCCAGCAACTGCGGTTGTCGAAGCAAGCGATCGTCACCGAACAGCGCTTGGCTGCACGCCATGTAATTGCGGCGCCCGGTGATCTGGATCAGCCCCCTGCCCCGATACATTTGCCCATCACCGTCCGCCTCGGGGGTGTTGCCCAGCCGCGCCGCCAAGGTGCCTGTGTCGTATTTGCTCAGGTATTGATCACTGCCCAGTTCGCGAACATAGAACAACTGACCCGACTCATGGCCCACTTGGGCAAGGAATGCGGCAGTGCGCTGGGGTGTGGTGATTTGGTAACGAGACATGGCCGTGTTTAAGACCGAAATGAAAACTCCCGCTTTAAGGCGGGAGCTTGGTAACACTTTAATTAGCTGTTGCTCAGACACAACCATGCAGCCCTCCTCCCTGAGGTCAAATGTTAAATGAAACACGACTCAAGCGTATTTTTCATTCAGTGCATACAAGATCGCGCACGTTTCTGCATCAAGCACACCGTTATAGTTTTCAGGGCGAAAGTGCAGTTGAAAAGCACGTACCAACGCACTAAAGAACACATCAGAGGCGGGCGCATCAATACCGTAGCCATAGCTGGCAAAAGCCTCGACCACTTGCTCGCGCCCAGGCATTTGGCAATTGAACCGCCGGAGGTATTTGTGTTTGACTGAGTCGTCGTACCAGGCGCCAATACCGGCCTCAGCAAGTTCCTTCCAGGGAAGCTTCGGACCCGGGTCTGATTTACGACCGACTGCAATATCTGAATGGGCGATCACGTTTTTCGGCGTCATGTCCGGGTAACGTTGCAGAATATTAATCGCCAATTGCTTGAGGGCTAGGATTTGTGAAACCTCGTAGTCGGGGAACGTGAACACACCGTCGACATCCGTGGCCTGATTGACGATCTCGATACCGATAGACGTGTCATTCAAGCCTGAGCGTCCGGCCCACTGGCTAACGCCCGCATGCCATGCACGGTCCTCCTCCGCCACCAAGTTGAAAATTTTCTGCCCTTTGTGACCCGCGGCAATGTAGCTCGAATCTGTTGGATCCGGGATCAGATAATGAGCACTTGCAGTGCCGGTGGTCAGAGGCTTTATCGACTCAGAAAAGTCCTGGGCAGTGTAATGCAACACTAAGAAGCGTACGCGTTTGCCGTAGGGTTTAAGAGTGCGATACGCGTTGTAGTCAATCGTATACATAGAACATACCTCTCCCTATAAGTGATAAGTGCGGTGGCCGGGGTTTAAGCGGGTCTGAACAATGCGCGTCAGGCCTGTTCCGCCAAACCACCAGCCATGATCGAACTGCGATATCCCGTCGCAGGGTCGCCAACATGGGTCACCTTGGTGATCGACCAGCGCCCCTGCATGTACACAGGCCAGGTGTCATCCAGCACCAGCACCCCTTCGGCCGCCAGCAACGGGTTGCCTGGGCAATCAATCTGTAACTTCAAGCCTTCACGGCCCACGCGGCGCAGTTCGCCTTCGGCCACGGCGCGGGCTTCGGCTTCGTTCTGGCAAGGCTGGCGCAAGGTCTTGAATGGGGCAATCCCGACCTGGACCACCCGCTGCTTGCCGGCGGCGGCGTCCCACCAGCTGACGCGGCTGCCCATGTATTTGGAGCGTGATTTTTCATCAAGTTTGGCGGTGATAAAGGCCTGCTCTCCCGGGCGGTTGTCGCGTGTCACGGATAACTTCACTTCGGGCAGTAGCTGGCCGGTGAGTGATTTGGCTTGCCCCGCTTCGGCCAGCACATAGAGCTCGTTGAACGGCTTGGTGACCGCGTTGTAACGCTTGGCCAGGCGGGTGATGAAGGCCATGTCGCTTTCGTTTGACTGATCGATATGCTCAATCGCAATACCGTCCAACGTCGGTGCCACACGCGGTGAAAAACCGTGACGACTGACCAGTTGGCGAAACAAGGCGCCCAAGGTGGTCGGCCCATGACTGGCGGAACGGCGCTGGCGGTAGCCGCTTTTATCCACCACGCTGAAGGGTGCGGCGGTGGCTACGATCATCAGGCGCATCGGAAACAACACCGGGGTTCGCTGGGTGACGACAAACTCGCCTTTTTCCACCAGCCCCGTTTCTTTATATCCGACGCGCAGGCCGATCTTGCCGCTCAGGCTGGGCAAGCCTTCCAACCCTTCGATATTAAGGGTCAGTTCCAGTCGATCCGTCTCGATGCCCGCGGCATCGGTGTGGCTCCAGTGCATCAGGCGTTGATTAAGCAGCGCCGCATTGGCGCCGTAGAACTCCACGATTGGGGTAAATCCCTGTGCCATGCCGCCTCCTCAATCCCAGGCCAGAACGGGCCGCATGGCAGCCGGTCGTGCTTGTATCTCAGGCACGATCACCCAGACACCGGCTAGCAGTACCGGGCCGTATTCGCCGAGTTCGGGGTTTAAGCGCCAAAGGGTTTCTTCGGCGGCGTCATCGCAACGGCCCAACTCGCGGTAGAGCAACAGGTTGACCGAGTCACCGGCAATACTTCGCACTCTACGCATTGACGAATTCCTCCAGCTCAAGGGTCCAGTTCATGACCATGGCGGTGCCGTCATCGATCACATTGCTTTGGGCTTCCACTACCGAATTGATACGCCACAGGCCCCAGTTGCGGCCGATGCCATCCACCAGCGGCAACGGCGCTCGCGCATTTTGCAGAGCGCGCAATTCGTCCAGGCGCTGCATGCCGATAGCGCGCATGGCGGTACCGCTGAACGTGAGTTTTTCCAGCTTCTGGCCGTTCTGCCGCGACTGGGGTTTGCTGGCGATAATCGTCAGGTCGCTCCAACCGCCATCGCTGTTGCGGGTCAGTGTGGAATAGGCGAACCCTCGGGATAAGCCAAAAATAAAGTCGCCCAGTACCATTTGTTGTCGCATCAATCACCTCCTGGGTCGGCCAATGCCGCGTTGCGTCGGATGCCCAGGGAATCGGTGACCATCGGCACGCATTGGAACTGCAGGGCCTGGATCACTTGATTGACCACTTGCTGGGCATCCGCCGGGTTAACGCCGGTAATCTGGATACTCGGCGAGAGCGTGACCTGGACGTTGTCGGTGCGGGCACTGTTGAGTTCCTTGCTCAGCGCGTTGGGCGCGGGCAGACGATCATTTGCGCCAAACACCTTGTCACCGAGCCAGCTGCCCGCCTCGCTGCCGAGCAGGCCACCGATGGCGCCGCCGATTGCGGTACCGACACCGGGGAAAACCAGGGTACCGAGCGCGGCACCGGCGGACGCTCCGGCCCAGGCGCCACCGGCGGTGCTCAGACCAGTACCGACCGCCTTGGCATCCCCGTTGCGTACGCCCTGAATCACATTCAAAGCAGTGTCGGCGTACCTCATCGGGCCAAGGCGACGAGCACCGGCCATTCCCAATTTGTTCACTGTGCCCAGCGGGTTGGCAGGCATCTTCAGCGGGCCAGGCAGAGGCTCACGACTGACATTGCGAATATCGGGCGCAGCAGTTACCCGGCCTTCGAAAGGCATGGGGATAAGCTTGCGCTCTATTGCCTCGATCAGCCCAGGGCCTCTGCTCGCTGTCGACTGGCCTGGGGATCTGCTCTGTGTTGGACGGTTCGCCATGACCGCACGCGGTTGCAACCGTCGAACCGCCCGCCCCTCATCGAAGCCTAAGAACGGCGCAGGCAACAATGCCTTTGCATCACGTTCAAGGCTGGTTAAAAGCTTGGCAAATACACCGCCTTTTTTGCTGGCGGGCGATCGTTTGGTCGAAACCGTCTTGGGCGCCAGCGGCTGTTTTTGCTGCCTGATCTGCGAGCGCGGAGTGTTTTGAGAGCTCTGCCTTTTTTGCGACCTCGACTGACGAGGGCTCTTTTTCCCGCGTGAGCCCTGCGAGCGCGAACGGGGGCTTTCGATGGGGTGCTGAGTGGCCGTCGCACAGCAGCACGATTTATCTTTCGCAGAACCGCCGTCCTTGAACAGCTTGCCAACACCGGGGAGCTTACCCAGCGTCGCATCGACCACGTTACCGGCAACGCGGGTTTTAATCGTGTCTCCCACACTTGAAAAAAAACTGGAAAACACCGGCGTAACGGCTCCAGCCGTTTTAATTGCGCCCGCCAGAACCGGTGAGTCGTTAGCCGCGTCATTGGCGCTGTCCAACAGGCCCGCCTTGGCTTTCAGCCAAAGCGCTTCGCCCAGAACCGGCGTGGCATCAAGGGTCGTAGAGAAACGTTTGCCGCTTTCGCTGGACTCCTCGCGCAGCACCTTGATCGACTTTTCCGACGTCGCGGTTTTATCAAACTTCAGTTGGCTGCCTGAATGCTGCAGCGCACTTGCCAGGTCGATTATCTGCGCGTTGCCCAGCGTCATGGCCTCGCGGGTATGGCGCAAACTCTCTGAGGTAGTCGAAGCGGATTCAGACACCGTCTTCGATTCTGTTTGCTCACCCACTCTGGACGAACGCACATCAATTGCCCTCAGCGACGACAGCGCCGTGTCGAGAGAATCCACACCCTCACGCAATGAGCCAAGCGACAGTGCGAGTTCATCGAGTTTGAACGTTGCGTTGGTGAGTGCGGCAACGGTTCCGGACAAGGCCGCCAAATCTGTTGACGGGGTTGAGCTGCCAACCGACAACGCGCCAGGGCTGAGGATATCGGCGTGTGCGCCGTCTGTACTGCCGAACGCATCCCGGCCATTCCTGGCGACGGCATAGGCGAGCGAATAATTGTCCTGCATCCCGTTTACTCCTGTTTGACGCCAAGGCGAGTGATCGCAATGTCGTAGCGGCGCAATGCTTTTCCGGCGTCCCAGTCGAGGATCTCCGCCTCATTGACCGAGTAGATCAGCGGCACCACATCGAGGATTACTTCGATGTCGCGCTGCGAAAGAAGGCCGCCGGTTGATTTAAAAAATCGTCGATACGCTCCTGCAATTCCGTCCAGTCGGGTACGGTCAAACCGGCCAGATCGGGGATCATCAGGCCGGTGCAATGGGCAGTGATGAATTCGGCGCGCTCTTTGTTAGTGGCGAGTTTTTTCATCACCTTGGTAGCGCGCAGGACGGGCATTTCCAGGGGCAGTTCGGTGAGGGTTCGGCCAGCGGCTTCCAGGGGCAACAGCAGAGGCACAGGTTGGTCGTGAGGCGTCACGTCTTGTGCCTTCAGGAAGAACGACGCCGGGCGCGTCGACATTTCGTGTACGTACTGCGCAATGCTCACGTAGTCCGGGCGCTTGAGTTGGTCGAGCTCTTTTTCCGACAGGCCGGTGGCGAGTTTCGCCAGTTCAAAAAACTGATCGTCCTCGTCATCACCGGCCCGGGCCAGCGCGTCTTTTTGCGCGGCGTAGAACAACGGTTTGAGCTGAACCTGCTGGATCGTCGCACCGGTATCTGCGGTGATCGGGGATAGCAGGATGTGCAACGGAGGCATCCAGGCCATGGGGCAATTCCTTGTTGAACGGTGTTGAAAAGTGCGAAAAATCTAAACCTGAGCACGGCCCCTGTGGGAGCTGGCTTGCCTGCGATGCAGGCGACTCGGTCTCCCTGGAGCATCGAGTGGATGCCATCGCAGGCAAGCCAGTTCCCACCTTGACCGTGCTCGCTTCAGATTGCGCCGGCCCTTAAGGCATCAGCACGGCGCGGCGGGCATCGCCCAGAATGTCGACGCCGTTGAGCACGAACTTCTGAGTGCGTACGTCGATGTCGATCACCGAAATGCCATTTTCCAGACGGTTGTAGGTACGGCAGGACAGCTCCAGCGTGGTGGTGGCCTTGTCGCCCATTTTCAGCTTCGCCTCCTCCAGGGATTTGAGCTTGCCGCCCACGGTGTGGTAGGTGAAGTAGGTCTTGCCGTCCTGGTCCTGCCCGGCTTCACGCACGTTCAGCAAAATGTCGTCGCCCATGCGCACGCCCAGGGCCAGCATGATTTGCGGGCCGGCACCTTGCAGCACCAGCTTGGCATTGAGCACCTTGCCGCTCTTGGCCATTTCCTCGGCAATAAAGCGCCCGCCGGACATGGCTTCCATGTCGAACTCGATCTTCGGCGGGGTGAACTCTTCCACGGTTGCGGACAACGGCAGGCCTTGAAGGGTGGCCGCAATGGCCTGTCTGACTCGGTTGGTAAACATTAGAGAACGTCCTCCAGGAACTGCTCGATGATTTCATCGCGGGCGTTGAGTTGATAAACCATGTGTTCGTTCGGCGCGTAGCGGCCGTAGTCGATGACGATGAACCAGGTGCCGTTCTTGTACTTCTCGACGCTGTTCAGCTCCGGGTGCAGGTACACGCTGCCGCCGGGGATGGTTTCGTCGGCCACCAGGGTTTGCAGCCAGTCGTTGATGCGCTTGACCTCCTGGTCCATGAAGGACTTGGTGAGGTTCTTGGCCATGGCTTTCTGGCCAGCCTTGACCAGCTTGCGGCTGATGGCATCTTCCAGGCCGACGTAGCTGATGAACTTGCCGGTGATGGAGCGGTTACCCAGCAGCGAGAAGCCGCCGAGGATGGTGCGAGCGTAGTAGCT
The DNA here is from genome assembly GCF_009935965.1 of Pseudomonas sp. L13. Taxonomy (NCBI): domain Bacteria; kingdom Pseudomonadati; phylum Pseudomonadota; class Gammaproteobacteria; order Pseudomonadales; family Pseudomonadaceae; genus Pseudomonas; species Pseudomonas sp. L13. The sequence continues at coordinate 20,599 of NZ_QODJ01000059.1, read as the reverse complement.
CACGCCGTAGCGGTTGAGCAGGTCGCCTTCGGTGGAGGTGTCGAGGATGTTGTACTCGACCACGCGGGAAACGTCCTCGGCGAAGGTCACCTGGTTACCTGGGCTTTCCCACTGCTTGACCTTGGCCAATGCGGCGATGGCCAGCGAGGATGGCGACAGGAACACGTTCTTCTTCGCGGCCTTGGAGTACACCGACGGCATGTTGTGCACCAGCAGGCAACGGTCGAAGCCCAGGTCGGCCCCGCCCAGTTCGCCGCTGTAGGTCACTTGGTCGGCGACGGAAGCGTCCTTGCCATCGAGCACCACACGGGCCTTGATGCGTTTGCCGAACGAGGCGAACTCACCGGCTACGGCTTTGGTGCCCGTGAAGCCTGGGGCGCCGATGATGGTCAAGTCTTCAGGGACGCTGCTCAGGGCAGCCAGGCCCAGCTTGCGACCGGTGACCGGGTCGTTGCCGCCGATCACATTGTTGATCGTATCGGCCGGGGTAGCGCCTTCTTCGACGATGACCACATAGACCGGCACCTTCACCACTTTGAGGATCTGGTACACCGCCTGGAACAAGGTGCCCGACTCAGTGCCGGTAGGGTCCAGCAGCGCCTGGGTGGTGAAGCTGTTGATGCGAAACGGCGCGTTTTTCGGGATCGACGCATGGGCATTCGGCGCAGTGCCGACCAGGCCGATGACGTTATCGCCAAGGCCACCCATGGCCTCGGGGGATTCAGTGGCATTCACAGTGATGCCGTTGTGCTCGAAGTTCAGGACTTCTGCCATGGTTATTCAGCCTTCTTGGGGGTGGAGTTGAGGACGTTGGTCAGTTCCAGGCGGCCAGCGGTGCGCAGGGCGGATGCTTCGACGTCGAGCAGTTCCAGCTCCTCGCCGGCGGTGGACCAATGGCCGTTGCCGGTGGGGAATGGGATGAGGACGGTGTAGGTTTGGCGGGTGGGCATGGGTGGAAATCTCCGGGTGGGAAAATGCAAAAAGCCCCTGCGGGGAGGGGCTTTGGGGAGGCGAAAAAAAACCGCTTTCGCGGTGGGGATCAGTTGCGATCAGGCAAGGGGTAGAGCGCCTTGATTTCGGCGACTTTGTCACGCCAGGCCTTTTCTTTTTCTGGAGTTTCGTCGTATTGCCATTCCAGAAACAAAGGGTCAGCTTCAGTTACGTACAACGTACGACGCGCAGAGATAACACTTTCCAACTTGGCACTGCTTTCCGTCTGCATGACCAGTTCATCTGCGCGAACCTCGTCAAATCCCAATGCCATCAGGGTTGGGCGGTCCGCAGGAACATTGATCAGCGTCTCACCCGAGGGCAGCAGTAGTTTTTTGATATATCCAGCCATCTTCATACCCCTTTTGCTGTGTAGCGCAGATCGTTATCCAACGTATAAGCCAACCGGCTTTCCGGATAAGTTTCTCCAAGTTCGGTGGCGGTTATCGCAAACGGTTTCACCTTCCAGCAAATTTCATATTCAGGGGTCACTGCTTGGCTCAATTCCACTTCAGCATCTGAGCGACTGTACTTCACAGGCTCCTCAAAGCTCTTGGTGACGATATACGTCAGCCCGCCACGCAAATAGCAGCCAGATTCCTGCGGGGACGAGACCAATGTGCCAGGTATCTGGTTAAGCCAGATGGGCTTCAAGCCAGTGACCGGACGGACGTACGACCACATCCCGAATTGAGCACGACGGACGGTCTCTCGGTAGGTTTGAGAGATGCGCTTGATAGTCAAAAAATTAGCGTCCCCATTCCATGGGATCCCACAGCCCTCCATTTGCAGATTTAGACCGGCGACATGTGGCTCAAAATTGTTGTTGAATGGATTGAGGCCTGCGTCCAAGCCATAGTTCCTGGAAATTATGATCTCCGACATACCTCTCTCGTTACCTGGCATACGCCACCAGACCGGATAAAAAATATTGGTAGAAAGTCCCGTAAGATCAATTGTTTGTGTATAAGAGGCACGGCCATTAATATCCTTAGCCTGCACACTGTTACGCCACGCAGTAAACTGACTCGAAGCCACCTCCACCCGCGCATCAATCTTCCCAATTTGGTTGGTAACCGTCTCCGTAAGCTTGTTACATGCATCCACAACTTTCGTGATAGTCGTTTCAAGTCCCATCATCAACTCCCTGTCAGTTAATCTTTCCAGCACTTTTGTCAGTGCTACTACTTCGCTTCAAGATGCATAACCCGAAACATCAAATCAACGTGGCGAGACATATTGCCAACCGAAGCCGCGGCCATAATCGCGATCTCCTCCGCCAACAACAGATTCAAGTTCTCACTCCCCACCACAATCGTCACGCTATCCGCCGGCAACGGCGAAACATCCAGCGTAAACTTCTGCAGCACCCGCGCCGCCGCCGCTTTATACGTCAGCAACTTCCCCGCCACGGAATACACCGCCAGCAAGGTGCCGCTGGCGAGGTAAAACCCGAACTCGCCAATCTCATACTCGCTGTCGCCGTCAAACAGCGCGGCCATCCTGAGTTGGCGCTCGCCCAGGTCTTCGTAATCGACGATGGCCACCCGTTGGCGCTCGTCACGCAAGGCCACTTCCGTGCCGTCGGGGTTGTAGCGGCCGGTGCCGGCGCCGATGTGGGTGATTTCGCCTTTGAGGCCCTGGTTCTTTGCCTGCAGCACTTCATCCAAACCTTTGGAGGTGAAGCGCACCAGGCGCGTGATTTCATCTGTCATGGCTGCGCCCTGAGGTCGTAATCGTTAATGGTGTAGTGCCGGGCAACCCCGGCACTGTTGAGCCGAGCCACCAGCGCCAATTCCGGCAACGCGCCGTTTAGGTAGAACTCGCCGTCGCTTAAAGGCGCGTCGAGCACTTGCGTGAGCGCGAGCTGGCCTTCGGTCTCATGCACGATGGTGATCGTCGCCTGATCGCGCTCACTTTTCGCTGCGTTGATACGACGGATCAGCCGGTTGTGATCGCCGCTGGACCAACTGCGTCCGATGATCGCCTGCACGTCAAAGGTGTAAGGCACGCCCAGCGGACGTTGCTGGTACCAGGCGCTGATATTCGGCGTGAAGCCCAATGACTCCACCGCATGGCTCAGAGCCTTGGGTGTGCCGGCCTGGCGCTGGATCTGCCACGACAAGGCCACGGTCAGGCGTTTTTCCGCCTCGCTGGCCTCGGCATCCCATTCGCTGACGCCACGGTCGGCGGCCAGGTAAGGCAGGAATTCGCTGGGGGTATGCAACGGGTTCATCAGCGCCGGGAACGGCGGGGTGACGCGCTCAAGCAATGTACCGAAGCCCAGGTCGAGGGCCTTTTCCAGCGGTGAGCTGTTGGCCGGCAGCAAACTTGCGTTGGGTTCACTCATAGCGTGCGCACCTCCACCTCAACGCCCGTGCAATACGGGGCCTGGAACGCGGTGCTGACAATCGGCGCCAGCGGTTCGAGGATGTGCAGTTGCGCGGCGCCGGCACTGTGGATGGCGTAGTCGATCCAGCTGGGGTCCACCCGCCCTTCCAGGCGGTGGCATGACTCTGCGTAGTCTTGCAGCAGTTTCTGCGCCGCCACTTGGGTCAGCCCCGAGTCCGGGCCGGCGTTGATCTTGGCCACCACACGAATTTTGTAGGGCTGAATCTGCGCACCTTGGACGCTGACCAGATCGGTTTCCGGCCTTACATCCGGCCGTGCGAAATGTCGACGTACACCGTCAAGCAAGTCGGCAGATGGCGTGCCGTCGCCCTCCCTGGAAAGCACAGTGACCATGACCTCACCCGGTGCGGTGCGGCGGGCGTTGCCGTCCTTGACCTGGGCCGCGTAGCCGTCGGGGTCGAAGGTGTAGGTCACCGTGACCACACCGGGCGTCGCACTTTGCACTTTCACTGCTGGGCGCTCGCCCAAGGTGAACACTTCACGGCGATACTGCATGCGCGAGCCCGCCGCTGGGGCGTGGGGCGCCAGGTAGTAACGCAGGCGGGCGTCGTCGTCGCTTTCCAAGGTGGGCGGCACCGGCGGGAACGCGGCCGGGTCGCCTGGGTCGAGCACTTGGCGTTCCAGGCCCATATCGGCCAAGCGTGCATCCAGGTTGCTACCGGTGGCCCACCACGCCAGCATCTGCTTGATACGGGCGTTGTATTTGCGTTCGTGGGTTTGCAGGCGCACGCAAAAGGCTTCCAGGGCCAGGGTCAGCAGTTCACTTTCGTTGTCGAGGCTGACCTGGAGTTTGGCTGCACTTTGCGGCGCGCGGCTGGCGACGTAGTCGATGACAAACGCTTTGAATTCGGCCAACAATGGTTCGAACTCATCGACCTTAATGATGGCCGGTTCCGCCAGTTGGTTCTGGCCGGGGATCAGCATGCTCATGTCACGACCTCGAAGGATTGTTGGCGGTTTTTCCAGGTGCCCGCAAACCGCAGCAGCAGGCCGGCGCCTTGGCGAGTGGCAACGATGACCTGAGGGTCGAAGTCGCCGATGCCGTTGTGGGTGTTGTAGAAAGCTTGCGCGGCGTGGCTCTGGGCGAGGATCAACAGGTCATCGCCAAGATTCTGGCCGAGCAACTGCGGGATCAGCGAGCCGTACAGCGGGCGTTTTTGCCGCGTTCCGATGGGAGTGGTCAGCGCTCGGGTGGCGCGCTGCACAAATTGCAGCCAGTCGTCGACGGCTGCCCCGGTGTTCCTATCGATTCCAAGCATGGGGTGTCCTTATCGGGGGCTGATGACGCGTCCTTGATGGTCCACCACCGGGCCGCTGAAGTGCGCGCCGCCGGCATCCAGCAACAGGCTGGTGCCGCCGACTTGCAGGGTGATGCCCTGGGCGTTGAGGATCAGGCTGGCGGCGCCGACCTTGACGTCAACTTGTTCGCGGGAACCGCTGAAGGTGGTGGGGCCATTGACCCAGTTGAAGGTGTGACTGGCGTCGTCATAGTCGCTTTGGGTGCCGTCCTGGTGTCGGCGCCGGGTAAGCGTCGCAACACTGGAGACCGGCGGAAAGCGATCACTGTTGAGGCCGAACAGCGCCACAGACTGCACCCCGCCCTCCCCCCCGCCATAATTGAGCAGCAAACATTGTTCGCCCACCGTGGGGATGCGGGTTTCGGTTTGTGCACCGGCACTGGGGTTGAAAAAGCGGATCGCCGGGGTAAGCAGGTCACCGTGGCTGACCTTGCACGTGTTGCTGGCCGCATCGACCTGCTGGCAAATGCCGATCCGGCAGAAGCTTTCAGCGCGGCGGTAAAGGTCCTCGAGCTGGGACTCCATCTCGGCCAGGCGTTCGACGATCGGTCCCAATTGCATGCGTAACAGCGCGTCGAACATGGGCTACTCCGCCAGTGGCTTGTATTGGGCCGGGTCGTCGATGTTGGCGACGTCCCAGGTGCAGGCAAATAGCGGTTGGCCTGTGGGATCGTCGAGTAACGTCGGCCCCAGATAGAGGGTTTGAGTGAAGGAAACCGTCCAGGTGTCGTAGTCCGTTTCTACGGACGTGCGCACAGCGGGAGCAGCGACGATATTCGCCGGCAAATCGCACTGTGCCTGGGGCAGGTTCCAACGGTTATCCAGCACCAGGTCCATGAGTTGGCTGGCCAGGTCGCAGGCATCGAACGGCAATGCACCGGGAGCAACCTTAGCCCTGAGCGAAATGCCCAACACATGGGCCTTGCGCCCCTCGCGAGAGCGAATGCCCGAGCCATTGCCTTCCACCGTGACCCTTACGCCGGTTTGTTCAGCATCGCCCTGGAAGTCCTGATGACTGCCGACCTTGATGTCCGGGAAGGCCGCATGCAGCACCGCGCCGATGGCTTGGGGCAGTTGGGATGGCTTTTCGATAAACGTCATGTTAAGTCGCGTCCTTGCAACGATTAGTGCGGGTCCTGGCCGGAGCCTTGGTTGATCCCGATGCGCTTGGCCGCCCATCGTTCATAAAGGCCGATGGCCACATCGGCACCGGCCATGGCGGTCAGGCAACCAATGGCGCCGGCGGTCCAGATCGACATGCCGGCGGCGTAGCACAGCATCAGGGCCGACACCCCGCAGACCATGCACGCCCCGGAACGCAGGGCCAATCGGCGGATCAGCGACCAGCCACGCGCGCCCTCTTTATCGGCGCGCCACATTTCACCTGAGACCCCGCCGATCACCGCCAATACGATCACCAGCCAGATAGGCATTTCCGCTAACGCTTGCTGTTCATTTGTCATGTCACGCCTCCTGGCTGAGCAATAAATAGTCCGTATTTCATTTACAAATGCTTGGATAGGTAGGCATTCCAAAAAGCCCGGTCGCCCGGGCTTTTCAGTAATGCTGTCCTCGGACTTTCGGCGCTACTGGCGCGGTACGGTCCTTTCCTCGATGTTTTTCCGACCACGATCCCTGTCTGCCGGATAACTGCTTCTGGTGCTTTACGCTGCACACCCGGGTCAGTTGCCAACCCTCTGAACCGTTAAGGCCGGTTCATCGCTGCCTGTTGTTGAAGCGTTGAAACTAAAGAGCGTCGGCATCCTTGCCGGTGTTGCCTGGCATCCCTGCCATCGCTTCGATGGCGTCCTTGCCGATGTTGCGTGCCTTCCTTGTCTTCCTTGGCGGCATCCTTGCCGCCTCCACCAGGCCTTGTTGGCTGGCTTGAGATGAAGAATATGCATGTATGCATATACAGTCAATGCACAGATGCATTTATTTTTGCTGCGGAAATGCATGGGTGCATTGGAAGCCTTACGGGCTTGGGCTTGGCCGGTTTTCTAGGGGCGAAAAAAAACCCGCACATGGGCGGGTTTCTTCTTACGCGTGGAGATTAACGGGCGTACATGCCCCACCAGAAAACATGACCGAGGATGCTGATCTGCTCGTCCTGGATCTCCTGAAAGCTGTAGTCCTCATCCGGATGTTCATCACGGTTGAAGCTGCGCAGGCGAATCCCGGATGGCAGGCGGTAGAGCTGTTTAACCCGCAACTGGCCGTTGTGATTGATGGCATACAAGTCGCCATCCACAATATCGCCAATGCCGCTCTTGCCGGCATTCACCCCCACCGTGGCGCCGTCGCGCAACACCGGCAACATACTGTTGCCGCGCACCGTCACGCACTTGGCCTGGTCGAACTGCACACCGTTATGCCGCAGGCTGCGCTTGCCGAACCGCAGGCTGGCCTTCTCGCTTTCCTCGATGACGAATCTTCCTGATCCAGCAGCCAATTCAACCTCGCGCAGAAAGGGGATCGACACCTCGTCATCATTAACGGGGGTGTCGTCGTCCCACAGGCTTATGTCCTTGAGTTCCGAATGCATCGGGTCGCGCCCGTCATCGCGCAAAGCGCCCACTGCTGCGCGCCCGCGCAGGTAATCAGTGCTCACGCGAAAATATTCGGCGATACGGGAGATGTGTTTATCCGACGGATCAACGATCTTGCCGCTGAGGATCCGGGACAGTGTGGATTGAGGCACGCCAGTGCGTCGGTGAAGCTCCGTGGGGGAGATCCGGTCGCGGTCCAGCAGTTCTCTTAAGACGATAGAAACATTGCGTTTTTGCATAGCGCGGATAGTGACGGGAGTTTTGGGGGTTGGCAAATGCTAATTTGCATATTTATGCATTAAACAATCAAATTGTAATCGGCCCGAAACAAAATACTGTATATGCAAACAGTTAATTACCCTCTACTATCCTCCCCTCTTCATATTGCTGCAGGGTGCCCCCCTTGCTTATCGACAACTCTGGGCCTATGTATAAGACTCTGTAGCAACCTAGCCAGCAACGACGGAGGTGCTCATGGCTTATTCAGCGCTAGCTGTCGCTAACGCCTTCATTGAACGCGCGAAAGAAGGCAAGCTTTCGGGCCTCACGCCCATGAAGCTGCAAAAACTGCTGTTCTACACACAGTCCTGGCATCTGCGCGAACGTAATCAGCCCCTGATGGATGATCACTTCGCCCGCTGGCAATATGGCCCGGTTATCCCGTCGCTGTACCATGAGTTGAAATCCTACGGCAGCCGGCCGGTGACGTCGCTGCTCAGCAACCTGAAGCCCGACGCCGAAGACATTGTCTTCGTTACACCGAGAGTGCCCGAGAGCGATACCTACACCCATCGTTTGATTGACCGGATCATCAACAAATACGGCAAATGGTCCGGCACCCAACTGTCCAACCTGTCCCACGAGGACGGCACAGCCTGGGCCCTCAAGGGCGCCGACGGTTCCGCCATAGACTGGGAAGACATGGCAACACTCATTCACCCAAAGAGCCGCATCCGTGAGTGAAGAACTCGACAACCTGGAACTCACCCTGCCCCCCGCAGCAGGGCCGGACCAGGACACCCAGGCCGGTGGCGAGCAAGCCATAGGCACCGACGATGAAAGAAACCAGAACTTAAAAGACCAAAAGGCCGAACGGCAACTGCGCAAGAAATATGCAGGGCGTGCGTTCTGGTTTGCTGCCTGCGGCGTGATTTTCTGGGCGGTTCTGCTGGTATGGAATGGGTGGTCGACGTATTACTCGGGTAAAGCGCCGTTCTCGGACAATGTGTTGATTGCTATCACTACGGCAACTTCGATCAATCTGTTTGCGGCGTTTCTCGGGGTGATCAGAGGGTTGTTTCCGGCTAGTGGGCGTAAGGCTAAATAGGGCCTTATACGGGCTGCTTGCACACTCAAACCCCGCTCGTGCTGATCGATAGAGCATCGATGTCTTTCTCCTTCACAGTTACCCGTCCGTTTGCGACCTGCGAAGGTCCGACCTCGCGTGTTAACCTTGCCGCCATCGCAAAAAATGCTGGGCCAAGCGCCCCCTTTGCCCCATCACTTTCAACGAATTTGCCTATTACCCAATGAGTAAAAACACCTCCGATCTATCCTCCCACACCCCGATGATGCAGCAGTACTGGCGCCTGAAAAACCAGCACCCTGATCAGTTGATGTTCTATCGCATGGGCGACTTCTACGAGATCTTCTACGAAGACGCGAAGAAGGCCGCCAAGCTGCTGGATATCACCCTGACCGCGCGCGGGCAGTCGGCGGGGCAGTCGATTCCGATGTGTGGGATTCCTTACCACTCGTTGGAGGGCTACCTGGTCAAGCTGGTGAAGCTGGGCGAGTCGGTGGTGATCTGTGAGCAGGTCGGCGACCCGGCCACGAGTAAAGGCCCGGTGGAACGCCAGGTGGTGCGCATTATTACGCCGGGCACGGTGAGTGATGAGGCGTTACTGGATGAGCGTCGCGATAACCTGATCGCGGCGGTATTGGGCGATGAGCGTTTGTTCGGCCTGTCGGTGCTGGATATCACCAGCGGCAACTTCAGCGTGCTGGAGATCAAGGGCTGGGAGAACCTGCTGGCGGAGCTGGAGCGCATCAATCCGGTGGAGTTGTTGATTCCGGATGATTGGCCCAAGGACTTGCCCGCAGAGAAGCGTCGTGGGACCAAGCGTCGTGCGCCGTGGGATTTTGAGCGTGATTCGGCGCTGAAAAGTCTTTGCCAGCAGTTCTCGGTGCAGGACCTTAAAGGCTTTGGTTGCGAGACGCTGACCCTGGCCATCGGTGCCGCCGGTTGCCTGCTCAGCTACGCCAAGGAAACCCAGCGCACCGCCCTGCCGCACTTGCGCAGCCTGCGCCATGAGCGTCTGGACGATACCGTGGTGCTCGATGGCGCCAGCCGTCGCAACCTGGAGCTGGATACCAACCTGGCCGGTGGGCGTGATAACACTCTGCAATCGGTGGTGGACCGTTGCCAGACCGCCATGGGCAGCCGTTTGCTGACCCGTTGGTTGAACCGTCCGTTGCGGGATTTGACGGTGCTGCAAGCGCGCCAGTCTTCTATTACGTGCCTGCTCGACGGCTACCGCTTTGAAAAGCTGCAGCCCCAACTGAAAGAGATTGGCGATATCGAGCGCATCCTGGCACGGATCGGCCTGCGCAATGCGCGGCCCCGTGACCTGGCGCGCTTGCGTGATGCCCTGAGCGCCCTGCCACAGTTGCAAGTAGCAATGACCGAACTGGACACGCCGCACCTGCAACAGCTTGCAGTCACCGCCGGCACTTACCCGGACCTCGCAGCGCTGCTAGAAAAGGCCATCATCGACAACCCACCGGCGATCATTCGTGACGGCGGCGTGTTGAAAACCGGCTATGACAGCGAGTTGGATGAGCTGCAATCGCTGAGCGAAAACGCCGGGCAGTTCCTGATCGACCTGGAAGCCCGTGAAAAAGCCCGCACAGGCCTGGCTAACCTGAAGGTCGGCTACAACCGTGTGCATGGCTACTTTATTGAGCTGCCGAGCAAACAGGCCGAGTCGGCGCCTATCGATTATCAACGTCGCCAGACCCTCAAAGGCGCCGAGCGTTTTATCACCCCCGAGCTCAAAGCGTTCGAAGACAAGGCGCTGTCGGCCAAAAGCCGCGCCCTGGCTCGGGAAAAGATGCTCTACGAAGCCTTGCTCGAGGACTTGATCAGCCGCCTGGCGCCGTTGCAAGACACCGCCGCCGCCCTGGCGGAGCTGGATGTGTTGAGCAACCTCGCCGAACGGGCGCTGAACCTGGACCTCAATTGCCCACGGTTTGTGAGCGAACCGTGCATGCGCATCGTGCAAGGTCGTCACCCGGTGGTAGAGCAGGTGCTGACTACGCCGTTCGTCGCCAACGACCTGTCGCTGGACGACGATACCCGCATGTTGGTGATCACCGGTCCGAACATGGGTGGTAAATCCACCTACATGCGCCAGACCGCGTTGATCGTGTTGTTGGCGCATATCGGCAGCTTCGTACCGGCAGCCAGTTGCGAATTGTCGCTGGTGGACCGCATTTTCACGCGGATCGGCTCCAGCGATGACCTGGCCGGTGGCCGTTCGACCTTTATGGTGGAAATGAGCGAGACCGCCAACATCCTGCACAACGCCACCGAGCGCAGCCTGGTGCTGATGGACGAAGTGGGCCGCGGCACCAGCACCTTCGACGGCCTGTCCCTGGCCTGGGCGGCGGCTGAACGCTTGGCGCATCTGCGTGCGTACACGCTATTTGCCACGCACTACTTCGAGCTGACCGTGTTGCCAGAAAGCGAGCCGCTGGTGGCCAACGTGCATCTCAATGCCACCGAGCACAACGAGCGCATCGTGTTCCTGCACCATGTGCTGCCAGGGCCGGCAAGCCAGAGCTACGGCCTGGCCGTGGCGCAGTTGGCCGGCGTGCCGAACGAGGTGATCACCCGTGCCCGTGAACACCTAAGCCGCCTGGAAACCACGGCGCTGCCCCATGAAACCGTGGTCACCAGCCCTGCCAAGGCCAGCAAGAAACCTGCCGCGCCGCACCAGAGCGATATGTTCGCCAGCCTGCCCCATCCGGTGCTGGATGAGTTGGCAAAGCTTGACCTGGATGACTTGACGCCGCGTAAAGCGCTCGAAATGTTATATGCACTGAAGACTCGGATATAACGCAGACGCTTGCAAGCTGATAGAATCTCGCGCGGTTTGGGATGCTGCGGGCTTTTAGCCTGGTCCGCAGACTATCGCTCTCAAACCTCGCGAACCCCACCACAAGGGGTTTCGCTGCCGCCGCCTGAGGAGAAAATTAGAAATGACCTTCGTCGTCACCGACAACTGCATCAAGTGCAAGTACACCGACTGCGTAGAAGTCTGTCCGGTGGACTGCTTCTACGAAGGCCCGAATTTCCTGGTTATCCACCCGGATGAGTGCATCGACTGCGCCCTGTGTGAACCAGAATGCCCGGCCGTCGCGATTTTCTCCGAGGACGAAGTGCCTGCGGAGATGCAGGAGTTTATTCAGCTGAACGTCGAGTTGGCGGAAATCTGGCCGAATATCACCGAGCGCAAAGACCCGATGCCCGATGCAGCGGAGTGGGATGGCAAGAAAGGTAAGATTGCAGACCTCGAACGCTGATAGCGTCGTCGCCCCCAAAAGGCCCCTTGCGGGCCTTTTTGCGTTTCTGAAGGGAGCGTTTTACTTTTCTACAGTCAAAAAAAAGGGGCGGTATGACCCGCCCACATTTTTTCCCTAGTCCCTGTATTCCTTTTCATCATCCTGATGAATCGCATCCTGCGACGTTCCTTCAAACCATCGTTCCTTGATGGCTGTGCCAATCCGTGGACACAGGGCTGATGTTAGAGCGTTCCAAGGGAAGTTCAACGCGATGCCCTCAGCGGTCTGACAAACTCTACCGCTCTCACTCGCGAAAATAATCATTATCTTTCAATAAGATAGATAATAGCTTCGTCATTTCAAGACGTACGCAACCGCCAAAAAACCCAAACACTTACGAAAAAGTAAGCGAATGCTTACACGCGCATTACGCAAAATAGCAACAAACCCTATTAGCTTCCCCACCTGTAGGAGCGAGCTTGCTCGCGAAAAACCCAAGAGCACCGCTGGGCGTCAGGCTTTTCGCCTATCCGTTACAGCCTAATCAATCGTCACTGACCGTAATGGTCGGCATCGCCGGCGCCGCCGCTTCCTGCAATACAATCCGCGCCCCCACATGACGGGCCAATTCCTGATAGATCATCGCGATCTGCCCATCAGCCTCTGCCGCGACGGTAGGTTTGCCACCATCGGCCTGCTCGCGAATCTCCATCGCCAATGGCAACGATGCCAGCAGTTCAACGCCATACTGAGTGGCGAGCTTCTCGCCCCCGCCCTCACCGAACAGATGCTCGGCATGCCCGCAGTTGGAACAGATATGCACCGCCATGTTTTCCACCACGCCCAGCACCGGGATGTTGACCTTGCGGAACATCTCCACACCTTTCCTGGCGTCGAGCAGCGCCAGGTCCTGGGGCGTGGTGACAATCACCGCACCGGCCACCGGCACTTTCTGCGCCAGGGTCAACTGGATGTCACCGGTGCCTGGCGGCATGTCGATCACCAGGTAGTCGAGGTCGCCCCACGCCGTTTGTGTGACCAATTGCAGCAACGCGCCGGAGACCATCGGGCCGCGCCAGACCATCGGCGTGTTGTCATCGGTGAGAAACGCCATGGACATCACTTCCACACCTAGCGACTCGATGGGCACAAACCATTTCTGATCCTTGACCTTCGGCCGTGTGCCTTCGGCGATGCCGAACATCACGCCCTGGCTCGGCCCGTAGATGTCGGCATCGAGAATGCCCACGCGCGCACCTTCTCGCGCCAGGGCCAGGGCCAGGTTGGCCGCGGTGGTGGATTTACCCACGCCGCCCTTGCCGGAAGCCACCGCCACCACATTCTTGACGTTGGCCAGGCCCGGGATCTGCGCCTGGGCCTTGTGCGGCGCGATCACGCATTGGATGTCGACCTTGGCCGAACCCACACCGTCGAGGCCCTCGATGGCCATTTGCAGCATCTGTGCCCAACCGCTTTTGAACAGACCCGCGGCATAACCCAGTTGCAACTGCACCGACACCTGGTCGCCCTGGACCTCGATGGCACGCACACAGCCGGCACTGACCGGGTCCTGGTTCAAATAAGGGTCGGTGTACTGGCGAAGAACGGCTTCCACCGCTGCGCGATTGACGGCGCTCATGGGCTACTCCCGAAAAAAGACTGACTGAAACAGGCGGCTATCCTAACCGTTCCAGCCGCTGAACGGCATGCTTTCGAAGGCGTGGAAGATTCTGAAACAGCGTCACGGGGTGAAATAAATTTCCCGGCGCTTTATAGTGGCCGACCTCCGTTTCATCAAGTAGCCGAGCCCCATGTCCGAGCCACGCAAGATCCTCGTCACCAGCGCCCTGCCCTATGCCAATGGTTCCATCCATCTTGGCCATATGCTTGAGTACATCCAGACCGATATGTGGGTGCGCTTCCAGAAGCATCGCGGCAATCAATGCATTTATGTCTGCGCGGACGACGCCCATGGTTCGGCCATCATGCTGCGCGCCGAAAAGGAAGGCATCACCCCGGAACAACTGATCGCCAATGTGCAGGCTGAACACAGCGCCGACTTTGCCGAGTTCCTGGTGGACTTCGACAATTTCCACTCGACCCACTCCGACGAAAACCGCGAGTTGTCGAGCCAGATCTACCTGCGGTTGAAGGAAGCCGGGCACATCGACCAACGTTCGGTGACCCAGTATTTCGACCCGGAAAAGAAAATGTTCCTGGCCGACCGCTTCATCAAGGGCACTTGCCCGAAATGCGGCACCGAAGACCAGTACGGCGACAACTGCGAAAAGTGCGGCGCGACCTACGCACCGACCGACTTGAAGGATCCCAAGTCGGCGATCTCCGGCGCCACGCCGGTACTCAAGGACTCGCAGCACTTCTTCTTCAAGCTCCCGGATTTCCAGCAAATGCTGCAAACCTGGACGCGCAGCGGCACCTTGCAGGACGCCGTGGCCAACAAACTCTCCGAATGGCTCGACAGTGGCCTGCAGCAGTGGGACATCTCCCGCGACGCGCCGTACTTCGGCTTCGAAATTCCGGGCGAGCCGGGCAAGTACTTCTATGTATGGCTGGACGCGCCGATCGGCTATATGGCCAGCTTCAAGAACCTGTGCGACCGCACCCCGCAGCTGGACTTCGACGCGTTCTGGGGCAAGGACTCCACCGCCGAGCTGTACCACTTCATCGGCAAGGACATCGTCAACTTCCACGCGCTGTTCTGGCCAGCGATGCTTGAAGGCTCGGGCTACCGCAAGCCGACCGGCATTGCCGTGCACGGCTACCTGACGGTCAACGGCCAGAAAATGTCCAAGTCCCGTGGCACCTTTATCAAGGCGCGCACCTACCTGGACCACCTGTCGCCGGAATACCTGCGCTATTACTACGCGTCCAAGCTGGGCCGTGGCGTCGACGACCTGGACCTGAACCTGGAAGACTTTGTACAGAAGGTCAACTCGGACCTGGTCGGCAAAGTCGTCAACATCGCCAGCCGTTGTGCCGGGTTTATCCACAAGGGCAACGCCGGCGTATTGGTGGCCGAGAACGCCGCACCGGAACTGACCGACGCCTTCCTGGCCGCCGCGCCGAGCATCGCCGACGCTTATGAAGCCCGCGACTTTGCCCGCGCCATGCGCGAGATCATGGGCCTGGCCGACCGTGCCAACGCCTGGATCGCCGACAAGGCACCGTGGTCGCTGAACAAGCAGGAAGGCAAGGAGGCTGAAGTCCAGGCTATCTGCGCTACCGGCGTCAACCTGTTCCGTCAGTTGGTGATCTTCCTCAAGCCGGTGCTGCCGTTGCTGGCCGCCGATGCCGAGGCGTTCCTCAATGTGGCGCCGTTGAGCTGGAACGATCACACCACCTTGCTCGGTAATCATCAGTTGAACGCGTTCAAACCCTTGATGACCCGGATTGACCCGGTGAAAGTCCAGGCCATGACCGACGCTTCGAAAGAAGACCTGGTCGCCAGCCAGACCGATACCGGCCAATCTGCGCCGGCGGGCAATGGCGAGCTGGCCAAGGACCCGATTTCCCCGGAAATCGATTTCGACGCCTTTGCCGCCGTGGACCTGCGCGTGGCACTGATCATCAAGGCAGAAGCCGTGGAAGGTGCCGACAAGCTGCTGCGCCTGACGCTGGATATCGGCGACGAACAGCGCAACGTGTTTTCCGGCATCAAGAGCGCTTACCCGGACCCGTCCAAGCTCGATGGCCGCCTGACCATGATGATCGCCAACCTCAAGCCACGGAAAATGAAGTTCGGCATTTCCGAAGGCATGGTGATGGCGGCGGGCCCTGGCGGCGAAGAAATCTACCTGCTGAGCCCGGACAGCGGCGCCAAGCCGGGTCAACGCATCAAGTAACCTCTGCAAAATGCCCCGCTGTTGCTACGGCGGGGCTTCTCAGCTTGCCCTCCTCCCTGGGCCGGGCGTCAACGCTATGATCACAGCATGAACCTCATTCAACGTATCGACGCGCTGCTGCCGCAGACTCAATGCGGCAAGTGCGGGCACCCGGGTTGCAAGCCTTACGCAGAAGGCATCGCTAAAGGCGAAGCCATCAACAAGTGCCCGCCCGGTGGGCAGGAAACTATCGCCGGGCTTGCACAACTGCTGCGTCTGCCGGTACTGGACCTGGACGCCAGCCGTGGAGATGTGCCTGCGCAGGTCGCCTATATCCGCGAGGCCGAATGCATCGGTTGTACCAAATGCATCCAGGCTTGCCCGGTGGACGCCATTGTGGGTGCCGCCAAGCTGATGCACACGGTGATTGTCGATGAGTGCACCGGTTGCGACCTGTGTGTTGCGCCCTGCCCTGTCGACTGCATCGAGATGCGTCCGCTCGCTGAGGTTTTGCCTATCGTCGGTGACTTGGCCCGCAGTGATGACGAACGTCGTGCACGCGACCTCAAACGCGACCGGGCGCGGCGGCGCTTTGAACAACGTAACGCCCGCCTGCAACGTGAAGAGGCTTGCAAGCTCGCCGAGCGCCTGGCACGAGCCAAGCGCACAGCGCCGATGGCGTTGGCACCGGTCGATAACCCTCAGGCCGCTCTGGACGCCGCGATCAAGCAGGCCAAAACCAACGTCGCCATGAGTCGCGCTCAGTTGCACAAATCATTGAAAGCATTTGGGCATCCGCCGACCTTTGAGCAACAGTCGCAATTGATTATGCTGCAGCGACAGTTCGAGGCATCCGAGCAGGCCCTTGCCGCACTGGAGGCCAACAGCTCACCGCAGCCACCAAAGACGGCCACTAAAAGCGCCGAGTTCAAGCGCGCAAAGATCCAGTTGGCCATGCGCCGGGCTGCGTTGAAAAAGGCTCAGGATCAGCAAGCTGACGCGCATGAAATCGCAACCTTGAAAACCGCCTTGAACGCCGCCGAGCAAACGCTGCAGGATGCCGAGGCCAACGGCTGACCCACTGCACTGTGTATTGCTAACATCACGCCGACCGCCTGCAAGGAAACGTCTGTCCCTATGAATGCCGCAAAACGCCTGGAAATTTTCCGCAGGTTTCACGAAGACAATCCGGAACCGAAAACCGAATTGGCCTACTCCTCACCGTTCGAGTTACTGATTGCGGTGATCCTCTCGGCTCAATCCACGGACGTTGGCGTCAACAAGGCCACGGCGAAGTTGTACCCCGTGGCCAATACACCCGCCGCGATTTACGCCCTGGGTGTGGAAGGCCTGTCCGAATACATCAAGACCATCGGCCTGTATAACAGCAAGGCCAAGAATGTGATCGAAACATGCCGCCTGCTGTTGGAGCTGCATGGGGGGGAGGTGCCACAAACCCGCGAAGCCCTGGAAGCCTTGCCAGGCGTGGGCCGCAAAACGGCGAACGTGGTGCTCAATACGGCATTCCGGCAGTTGACCATGGCGGTGGACACGCACATTTTCCGCGTCAGCAACCGAACCGGCATTGCACGGGGCAAGAATGTGGTAGAGGTAGAAAAGCAGTTGATGAAGTTCGTGCCCAAGCCCTATTTGCTCGACTCCCATCATTGGCTGATCCTGCACGGACGCTACGTTTGCCAAGCCCGCAAGCCGCGCTGTGGGAGCTGCCGTATCGAAGATTTGTGCGAATACAAGGACAAAACCTCCGACGATTGAGCGATCATTGGTTTTTGTGATCAGACGATTGAAAAAATCTTTTTTACCCGTCCGCGGATTATCGCTATAAGGAGCCCCAACGGCAGTCTTAGCCTGGAGTTGACCTTATGAGCGATGGCAACGAACAACTGGAAGTGGAAGACGACCTCGTTGAGTCGGATGACGATGTGGTAGAGGCACCTGTGGCAGAGGTGGCCAAGACCAATTTGAGCAAACGCCGCACTATCGACAATCTTCTGGAAGAGCGACGCTTGCAAAAACAGCTGGCCGATTACGACTTCGATTTCTGATCGAGCCGTTGACGGCCGGAAGCCTCCCTGACGGAGGCTTTTTTCTGCCGGTTACACGTGTATTCAAAGGGTGCAATATCCTCCCTAGACCAGACCGTTGCGCTGGGCCAGTTCGATCAGATCCACAAGCGAGCGGGCATTGAGCTTGAGCAGCAAGCGCGTCTTGTAGGTACTCACGGTTTTGTTGCTCAGGAACATGCCATCGGCAATTTCCTTGTTGGTTTTGCCACGGGCCAGTTGCTGCAGCACCATCATCTCCCGCCCCGATAGGCGTTCGACCATGTCGGCTTCACTGGCATTGCCCATGGTTGAGCGCACTGAATTGAGCGCCTGGTTCGGGAAATAGCTATAGCCGGAAAGCACCGCCTTGATGGCACTGAGCAACTCTGTCAGATCCTGCTGCTTGCACACATAGCCGGCGGCCCCCGCCTGCATGCAGCGCATGGAAAAATGGCCGGGGGCCTGGGACGTCAGCACCAGCACCTTGAACGAGACGGCTTGCTTGGTTGAAGCCAGCCGACAAATAACTTCCAGGCCGTCGAGCTTGGGGATCCCGATATCCAGTATCACAATATCCGGCAGATGTTCCCGTGCAAGTTGCAACGCATCGACACCGTTATCAGTCTCGGCAACGACCTCATAACCATGACGCTCCATTAGCATGCGCACAGCAAGACGAATGACGGGATGATCATCCACGATCAGCACTTTATTCATGAGAAAGTCCAATTTCGCTGTTCGAATTATTTAGAGCAAACACAATAGCCTAGTCGATTACTAGTTGGCATAGCATTCCCCCCCGAACGAGAGCAGGCAGAGACCCAACCCACAAGAAGATAGGAATTAACCTACAAAAAATCGCCAACTTAGATGCATAGAGCTTTATGGTTGCTTTCAGACCTTTCTTGGCGCGTACATATTTTGAGTGAAATATCGTGCCCATCAGCCCCTGATAGTAAACGTGCCGCACAACACTTTCAGGAAATGCCCCTTGCTTGTCGCCATGACGCGCACAAACCAACCCGGAACAACCGTTCCCATTAGTTCCATTTAACATATTTCAGCACTTCCATAATTCCTACAGAAAATTCAACAATTCACATATCCATTGCAACTACATGAGTGAATTTTCTGTCAGACATAGTTCCTCCCCAGATGTAAAAAATCATTCAAACTTAAAAACAAATGACAAAAACGGAAAATAATTGCGCAAGTTACGAGAAAATCCTTAAACACAGGCTAAACATTAATAAACAGCTCTGCTTTTAAAGCGTCCATAAAAACCCAGGCAAAAAAAATGGCCCCTTGCGCAAGGGGCCATTTTTCACAACAGGCGCACGACTCAGAACAACGAGCGGCCCTTGTTGGCAGCAATGCGCATGCGCAGTGCGTTCAACTTGATGAAGCCTGCCGCGTCGGCCTGATTGTAGGCACCGCCGTCTTCTTCGAAGGTGGCGATGTTGGAGTCGAACAGCGACTCATCGGACTTGCGGCCGGTGACGATCACGTTGCCCTTGTACAGCTTCAGGCGTACGACACCGTTCACGTGAGCCTGGGAGGCGTCGATCATCTGTTGCAGCATCAGACGCTCTGGGCTCCACCAGTAACCGGTGTAGATCAGGCTGGCGTACTTGGGCATCAGCTCGTCTTTGAGGTGAGCGACTTCGCGGTCCAGGGTGATGGATTCGATGGCGCGGTGCGCGCGCAACATGATGGTGCCACCTGGGGTTTCGTAGCAGCCACGGGACTTCATGCCCACGTAACGGTTCTCGACGATGTCGAGACGGCCGATACCATGCTGGCCGCCGATACGGTTCAGGGTCGCCAGTACGGTGGCCGGGGTCATTTCAACGCCGTCCAGCGCGACGATATCGCCGTTGCGGTACGTCAGTTCCAGGTACTGCGCCTTGTCTGGAGCGTTCTCCGGGGAGACGGTCCATTTCCACATGTCTTCTTCGTGCTCGGTCCAGGTGTCTTCCAGCACGCCGCCTTCATAGGAAATATGCAGCAGGTTGGCGTCCATCGAGTACGGCGACTTCTTCTTGCCATGACGCTCGATCGGGATGGCGTGCTTTTCAGCGTAATCCATCAGCTTTTCACGGGACAGCAGGTCCCACTCACGCCACGGCGCAATGACTTTCACGCCTGGCTTGAGTGCGTAGGCACCTAGTTCGAAACGGACCTGGTCGTTGCCCTTGCCGGTGGCGCCGTGGGAAATGGCGTCGGCACCGGTTTCGTTGGCGATCTCGATCAGGCGCTTGGCGATCAATGGACGTGCGATGGAGGTACCCAGCAGGTACTCACCTTCGTAGACAGTGTTGGCGCGAAACATCGGGAAAACGAAATCGCGGACGAACTCTTCGCGCAGGTCGTCAATGTAGATCTCTTTCACGCCCATGGCTTGCGCCTTGGCACGTGCAGGCTCGACCTCTTCACCCTGACCCAGGTCAGCGGTGAAGGTCACCACTTCACAGTTATAAGTATCCTGCAGCCACTTGAGGATCACCGAAGTGTCCAGGCCGCCGGAATACGCGAGAACGACCTTGTTTACGTCGGCCATGCCATCACTCCACGGGGTTGTACGGAAAGGCGACGATTCTACCGATCAAAACCGTGAAATTACAGGGGCGCGACAGCAAATGAAGATAAAGCGACAGATTATGTCGAGTGGGCGACCGATGGTGGCCTCGATGGAGCATAGGTATTTACACACCCTTGTAGCGTTCAACGGTAACCACGATGCGAAGCGAGTCGCTGTTGATCTGCTTGTGATCTTGCTCTGGCTTTTGATCTCAGGCACCCCGTTAAACCACGCTGGCCGAACGCAGGCTTGAATTCGTGGGTAACCCGGCAGGACGCCGGGTTAGCCGCCCCGC
>NZ_QODJ01000058.1:0-38064 GCF_009935965.1 Pseudomonas sp. L13 | reverse complement strand
TGGTTTAACGGGGCGCCTAAGATCAAAAGCAGATCAAGAGCAAGATCAAGAGCGGCTCGCTTCGCATCGTGGTTACCTGTGGGGGGAAGATTCGACATCTGTGTCGATTGAAGAGCCGCCATCGCAGGCAAGCCAGCTCCCACATGTTGTCCGAGGTTGCGGTTAAGCTAAATCCTGTGATCGCCGCTACGTTTAATCTTGAAGAGCAGGAATGTCACGACGTCGACATTTTTTCGTCATGACGGCACTTTAGGCTGGGTTCGCAGGTCATTAATCTGCAACCGCTTTCAACATGAAGAAGGAGTCCACCATGGACGATTACCAGGAAGAACTGCTGGAGTACCAGGCCTTCGAGCTAGACCCACTGGACCCAGCCGACGATGCCACCGAGCTGTAAGACCGACTTCAGGCGGAGTGGCGCTGACTGCGGCGAAATTCCCCTGGGGTCTGGTTGTTCCAGCGCCTGAAGGCCCTTTGGAAGGCTTGGGCTGAAGCAAAACCGAGCAAGTAGGCGATCTCGCCGAACGCCAGTTCCGTATCGCGAATGTAGGTCATGGCCAGGTCGCGACGGGTGTCATTGAGAATCGCGCGAAACTGCGTGCCTTCCTCGGCCAGTTTGCGCCGCAATGTCCAGGTGGGCAGCTTCAAGCGTGCCGCCACTTCTTCCAGGTCGGGTTCCCGGCCGCCATTGAGCATCGGCCCGAGCAAACGGGTAATGCGCTCGCGCAGGCTGCGGGTGCGGGTCAACTGCTCTAATTCCCTTTCACACAGCTGTAGCAACAGGTGCCAGGTGCTTGGGCAATGCTGTGGGTTGCGCAGCGCCAGGGTGGGTTGGCTGAGGCGCAGTTGATTGACGTCAGCGCCGAAGTGCACCACCCCCTCTCCCAGCACCCTGTAGTGGTCGTGGTAGTCCGGCGCGTCGAATTCGATTTCAATCCGCTGGGCCTGCACCGGCTGTTGCGCCAGGCCCGACAGTTGCTGCAGCCAGCCGGCGATGATCGAATCCACCACAAAGCGGTTGTAGGCGTTATAGGGGCTGATGGAATAAAACCGCAGCCACGCGCCTTCGGCGTCTTCATGAAAGCTTGATTGCCCGCGATAGTTGGAACCGTACAGTGCTTCAAAGCGTGTGAGCGTGCGCGCGGCTTCGCGCACAGTGGGCGCTTGTGCGGCGGTGACGCCGGCAAGGCCGGCTTGGCTCAAGCGGCTGAGCTGGCCCATGCGCAAGCCGAGGCCGGGGTTGCCGGTCAGCTGAATGGCCGCGTGGCCCAGGCGCATATAGCGCGGGATCGACAAGCGTGCGCCGGCCTCAGCCAGGCGGGCCGGGTCGAGGCCGTATTGCAGCAGCAGGGGCTGTGGGTCCAGGCCGTGGCTGCGGATGGCGTCGGCCAGGGTGTGCACGAAGCCCACCGACAGATCCCCCAGGCGCACCGGCTTCAAGGCGCTACAGCCAGATATTCAGCAGGCGCGCACCACGGGCGTCGCCATCGGCGAAGACTTGCCCATTGCGGCTGAGAAAACTCTGGCCGGCGCTGCCCAAGTCCCAGAACTGCCCGCGCAGAAAGACGCTCATGCCTGCGGTGGCTTGGCTGACGGGTGGCTGGCTGATCAGGGTAAGGCGACGCCAAGCTGCGCCCTCGCTGGTTTCTTCAGGCTTGAGGCTCACTTCAGAGGGCGTGGATACGCTCTTGAAGCCACGCCACGGACGCTCCCAGGTATCGCGGCCGGTGACAAAAGCCGGCACCGCGATCAATTGTGCGCCTTGCTCGTTGAGCTTGCGGTAGTTGTCCGGGTACCAGCTGTCGCTGCCCACCAGGATGCCCAGGCGCCCGGCGGGGGTATCGACAACGTTGACGACATGCTCATCGCCCGGCTCGATAAAGCCCCGCTCATCGTAGATCGGGTAAAGCTGGCGCTGCGGCTGGCCCAGCGGCAGGCCGTCGGCGGCGAACACCACGCTGGCGTTGTACAGCGCGCCGTGGCCGATCTCCAGTTGCCCCTGAATCACGCTTGGGTTGGGCAGGGCGATGGAACCGGCCACCAGGGTCACGCCAAATTCTTTTGCGAGGCCGCCAAACAACACTTGATAGTCGCGGGCCATGGCCGGGGCTTTCATGCGCAGGTACGCGTCATCCATGCGGTTGTCGCCGGTGGCGCTGATCCAGGCTTTGGCAAATTGCAGCGGGTTGCTGATCGATAGCCAGTTCATGGCGTCCTTGAGATGAGCGGCCTGGTACAGCTCGTTTTTTTCGCCGCCGAGCATCAGCCAGGTGCCGATATGCTCCGGCAGCACCACCACGGTCTTGGCATTGATCAGCCCCAGGTCCCGAGCGTTTTGCAGGTAGGCCGACAGCTTCAGGTGCAGGCGTTCCAGGCTCTGGTAATCGGCAGGGTACAGCTCCGGCTGGATGCCCAGCAGGTTGCCCCGGTCGGCCGGTTCGCCCTCGTTGACGGCGAGGGTGATGCGCAGATCGGACAGGTAATGCGCCACGGGGCGCTCCTGGGTCCAGACCAGATACGCGGCGAGGGAGGCAACCAGGGCCATGATGACGGTGAACGCTAGAAGTTTACGCATGGGGCAACAGACAACAGACCAGGTGCAGGGTTCGCGACTAGGGTAGGGCCCATGGCGTGGCTTGCCAAGGGGCGCTGTGCATTTGGATCAATAACTTGTCAGTTTCAGTCATTGAGCCGTGGTCCACCGCCTCTTAGTCTGTGGGACATAAACCGATGGCACGCCGTTCGAGTGCGCCACGTCCCGTGATGATCCGTTGTGGAGCTGTACCATGACCGCTGCTGCCTACCCGCACCTGCTGGCCCCGTTGGACCTGGGTTTTACCACCTTGCGCAACCGTACCCTGATGGGGTCGATGCACACTGGCCTGGAAGAAAAGCCCGGCGGTTTCGAGCGCATGGCCGCTTACTTTACCGAGCGCGCCCGTGGCGGCGTGGGCCTGATGGTCACCGGCGGTATTGGCCCCAATGATGAAGGCGGCGTGTATGCCGGTGCGGCCAAGCTGACCACCGAAGAAGAGGCGCGCAAGCACAAGATCGTCACCCAGGCCGTGCACGACGCGGGTGGCAAGATCTGCATGCAGATCCTCCACGCCGGGCGTTACGCCTACAGCCCCAAGCAGGTGGCGCCGAGCGCTATCCAGGCACCGATCAACCCGTTCAAACCCAAGGAATTGGATGAAGAGGGCATCGAAAAGCAGATCCAGGACTTTGTCACCTGCTCGTTGCTGGCCCAGGTCGCCGAGTATGACGGCGTCGAAATCATGGGTTCCGAAGGCTACTTCATCAACCAGTTCCTCGCCGCCCACACCAACCATCGCACCGACCGTTGGGGTGGCAGCTTTGAAAATCGCATGCGCATGGCGGTGGAAATCGTGCGCCGCGTACGCGAGGCCGTAGGCCCGAACTTCATTATCATCTTCCGCCTGTCGATGCTCGACCTGGTGGAAGGCGGCAGCGTCTGGGAAGAAATCGTGCAGTTGGCCAAGGCCATCGAACAGGCCGGCGCGACGATCATCAACACCGGCATCGGCTGGCATGAAGCCCGTATCCCGACCATCGCCACCAAGGTGCCCCGTGGTGCGTTCAGTAAGGTCACGGCCAAATTGCGCGGTTCGGTACAGATTCCGCTGATCACCACCAACCGCATCAACACCCCGGAAATCGCCGAGCAGATCCTGGCTGAAGGCGACGCCGATATGGTCTCGATGGCGCGGCCGTTTCTCGCCGACCCCGAGTTCGTCAACAAGGCCGCCGCCGGGCGCGCCGATGAGATCAATACCTGCATCGGTTGCAACCAGGCCTGCCTGGACCACACCTTTGGCGGCAAGCTCACCACCTGCCTGGTCAACCCGCGGGCGTGCTACGAAACCGAGCTCAATTACCTGCCGGTCAAGCAGATCAAAAAAATTGCGGTGGTCGGCGCCGGCCCTGCGGGTCTGGCCGCTGCTACCGTGGCCGCCGAGCGCGGGCATCAGGTGACCTTGTTCGACTCCGCCAGCGAGATCGGCGGCCAGTTCAACATCGCCAAGCGCGTGCCGGGCAAGGAAGAGTTCTTCGAGACCCTGCGTTATTTCAAGCGTAAATTGCAGACCACCCACGTCGAGCTGTGCCTCAACACCCGAGTGGATGTTGCGCAACTGGTGGCGGGCGGTTATGACGAGGTGATCCTGGCCACCGGTATCGCACCGCGTACCCCGGCGATTCCGGGTGTCGACAACGCCAAGGTCCTGAGTTACCTGGACGTGATCCTCGAGCGCAAGCCGGTGGGCAAGCGCGTGGCGGTGATCGGCGCCGGCGGCATCGGTTTTGACGTGTCTGAATTTCTTGTGCACCAAGGCGTATCCACCAGCCTGGATCGCGAGGCGTTCTGGAAAGAGTGGGGCATCGACACCCAACTGCAAGCCCGTGGCGGCGTGGCAGGGATCAAACCCGAGCGCCATGCGCCGGCCCGTGAAGTGTTCTTGCTGCAACGCAAGGCTTCCAAGGTGGGCGACGGCCTGGGCAAGACCACGGGCTGGATCCACCGCACGGGCTTGAAGAACAAGCAGGTGCAGATGCTCAACAGTGTCGAGTACCTGAAGATCGACGATGAAGGCTTGCATATCCGCATCGGCGCCGAGGGCGAGCCGCAAGTCCTGGCGGTGGATAACATCGTTATCTGCGCCGGCCAGGACCCACTGCGCGAATTGCATGACGGCCTGGTGGCTGCCGGCCAGAACGTGCACCTGATTGGCGGCGCCGATGTGGCGGCCGAACTGGACGCCAAACGCGCCATCAACCAGGGCTCGCGCCTGGCTGCAGAGCTGTAAGGTGACAAGCGGGGCGGTGTAGACTACCGCCCCTTTTTCATTCCGATACCTGCCGATGGGCCCTTTCGACTGGCTTCCTCACGCGCCCCTTGAACCCTTGCAGCTGGACTGGCTGAACGGGGTCGAGTTGGCCGTGCTGCGCCTGGACCGTATCGACCCGCTGATCAGCGGCAACAAGTGGTTCAAACTCACCGAGCACCTGGCCCAGGCCCGACGCGCTGGGGCTACCGGTGTGATCAGTCTCGGCGGTGCCTACTCCAACCATCTGCATGCACTGGCTGCGGCCGGCAAGCGCTTTGGTTTTCCCACGGTCGGCCTGCTGCGCGGCCATCCTCAAGACACCCCCACGGTTCTCGATCTCAAAGCCTTCGGCATGCAGCTGCATTGGCTGGGGTATGGCGGTTATCGGGCGCGGCATGAACCGGATTTCTGGTTGCCTTGGCGTGAGCAGTATCCCGACTTTCATCCGATACCCGAAGGCGGTGGTGGCCTGGCCGGTGCGCAGGGTTGTGGGGTGTTGGTCGAGCAGGTGCGGGCGCAGTTGGGCAACCTCGGTTGGAGCGATTACGACGCTTGGTGGCTGGCGGCAGGTACCGGCACGACAATGGCTGGGCTGGCGCTGGCGGAGTCGGGGGCGCATTGGGTCTATGGCGCTATGGCGGTGCCGGATGACCACGGCGTGGCGCGGAACGTGAGTGCGATTGTGCAGGACGGTTATGCAGTGCTGGACGCCAGTCGCGGTGGCTTTGCCAAGGTCGATCCGCTGTTGCTGGACTTCATTGAGCGCACCGAGCAAGCGTGCGGCCTACCGCTGGAACCGCTCTACACCGGCAAGGCGCTGTTGGCGTTGAAACAGCAGATCGAGGCCGGACGCTTTACCCCCGGCACGCGCCTGATCTTCATCCACACCGGCGGCCTGCAAGGCCGCCGAGGCTTCAGCGACGGGCGCAAACCCCTTGTGGGAGCTGGCTTGCCTGCGAAAGCGGTCGTGCAGTAAGAGATACGGTGACTGACACACCGCCTTCGCGGGCAAGCCCGCTCCCACAGGGGAGCCAGATGTATCAGTCGATGAATGGTTTGGCTTAAAGCCTCCTTCCACTGGGCATCATGCGCAGCGCCGTGTTATCACGCATCACGTAGTGATGAAAGATCCCCGCCAACGCATGCAGCCCGATCAGCCAGT
Organism: Pseudomonas sp. L13; assembly: GCF_009935965.1. Lineage (NCBI taxonomy): Bacteria > Pseudomonadati > Pseudomonadota > Gammaproteobacteria > Pseudomonadales > Pseudomonadaceae > Pseudomonas > Pseudomonas sp. L13. The sequence continues at coordinate 32,055 of NZ_QODJ01000058.1, read as the reverse complement.
AACCGATCTGGCCAAACAGCACATGCCAGCCTTCAATTTCCTTGGCCAATGCTTTGTTTTCCGCGATCAGCGGTGGCAATTCCATTCCATAGAACATCACCGAATGTCCTTTGGCACTGACGATCAACCAACCGGCAATTGGCATGCCGATCATCAACGCGTACAACGCAGCGTGCATCAGCGTCGCCAGCAGGCTTTGCCATTGCGGCGGTGCCGGCAGGATCTTCGGCGCCACCCCCAGGCTGCGTGCAAACAGGCGCAGCCATACCAGCACAAACACGGTCAGGCCGAGCATGAAGTGCATTTCAACAATCAAGGTGCGCGCGCCGCTGCCCTTGGGGAATTGGCCGCGCAGTTCAATGCAGGCGTAAACCACCGCCAGCAGCACCACCATCAACCAGTGCAACGCAATCGACATGGTGCTGTAGCGCGTATCGGAATTTTTCCACGGCATCGCTGTGTTCCTCACTCATCAGGGCATACCTCCATTCTTTAGCGATGGAGTGCATTAACTCTATGCCTGTTTTGAGCGCTGCGCTTGCTGCCAATGCCGTTGTCTTGACTTCGGTCAGTAGGCCTGCGGCATTTCCCCGCGGGCCAGGCGCTGGTTGATGTCGCTGATGACGCCGGGCAGGTCGGTAATGGTGTCGATCAGATAATGCGGGCGCGACCCTTCGAACATCGCTTCGATGCGCTGGCGCTCGCTGGCCAGGGTGGCGCTGTCCAGGGCGCGGAACTGCTCATAGGTCAGGCCCAGCGCGTTGCCCGAGCAAGTCAGGGCCACCGTCCACATGCCCGCACGCCGGCCTTCGAGAATGCCCGGCACGGTGTCGTCGACCTTCACGCAGGCCGCCACATCATCAATGCCCAGTGCGATCACGTTGGCCAGCGCCTGGGCCGGCCATGGTCGGCCGTTGGGCACTTCGTCAGTGGCCACAACATGGTCGGCGACGTAGCCATTGGTGGCGGCCAGGACCACAACCTTGTCCATCACTTGCTTGGGATAGCCGGAGCAGGAGCCGATCTTGATCCCTTGCGCCCGCAGCGCTGCAATGGTGTCGAGGGCGCCGGGGATCAGCGCCGAGTGCTCGGCGATTTTCTCGATCTGCAGCGGCATGAAACGCTGGTAGATGGCGGTCACGTCATCGTCGGTGGGCGGGCGGCCGAATGCCTGGCGGTAGCGTTCGGCAACCTGTGGCTGGTCGCAGAGGGTGCGGATATGGTCCCACTTGCCCATGCCCATCGGGCCACGGGCTTCCTCGATAGACACCTGCACGTCGAACTCGGCGAAGGCCTCGACAAAGATCTGCGTAGGGGCGAAGGAGCCGAAGTCGACCACGGTGCCAGCCCAGTCGAGGATAACGGCCTGCAGGGTGTTGGGGTTTTGATAGTTCATGGTTCAGATCCTGTGGCTAATAACATTCATGTCTGTAGGAGCGAGCTTGCTCGCGAAAAACATCCAGGCACCGCGTTTAATCAGGATGCCCACGTCATCGTTAACGCGCTTCGCGAGCACGCTCGCTCCTACACATTTCGTGCAGCACCTCGGCGATGGCCTTGACCGCCGCGCGCATGCCCGCCGCGTCGACATGGCCGATGCAGCCCACGCGGAAGGTTTCCACCTGGGTCAATTTGCCCGGGTACAGGATGAAACCCTTGGCCTTGACCCGTTCGTAGAAGTCTTTGAACTGGTAGCGCGGGTGGTCGGGAGCGTGGAAGGTGGCGATGATCGGCGCCTGGATCGCCGCTGGTAGAAAGCTGCGCAGGCCCAGTTCGGCCATGCCGTCCAGCAATGCCTGGCAGTTATTCGCATAGCGCTGGTGACGCGCGGGCAGGCCGCCTTCTTCTGCGTATTGCAGCAGCGCCTCATGCAGGGCGGCAACCACGTGGGTCGGCGGGGTGAAGCGCCATTGTCCGGTCTTGGCCATATAGCTGTGCTGGTCGAACAGGTCCATCGCCAGGGAATGGCAGTTGCCCTGGGCGGCGGCCAGCGCGGCTTTTTCGGCAAAGACAAAGCCCATGCCCGGTACGCCTTCCAGGCATTTGCCCGAGGCGGCGATCAGCGCGTCGAAGGGGATTTCGCGGGCATCAATCGGCAGTGCACCGAAGGAACTCATCGCGTCGATGATCAGGCGCTTGCCGTGGCGTTTGACCACCTCGGCGATCTGCGCCAATGGGTTGAGAATGCCCGTGCTGGTTTCGCAATGGATCAGCGCGACGTGGGTGATGGCGTTGTCGGCGTGCAACAGGCGGTCCACATCGGCGGCAGTGGTGGGCTCGTCTTCAGCGGTTTCAAAGGTGCTGAATTCGCGGCCAAGCACCTCGCAGATTTTCGCCAGGCGCTTGCCGTAGGCGCCGTTGATCAACACCAGCACCTTGCCATCGCGAGGCACCAAGGTGCCGATCGCCGCTTCGACGGCGAAGGTGCCGCTGCCTTGCAAGGGCACACAGTGGTGGCTGTCGGCACCGTTGAGGATCGCCAGCAACTGCGTGCATACGCTGGCTGTGAGCTGGTTGAAGCGATCGTCCCAAGAGCCCCAGTCCACCATCATCGCCTGACGGGTGCGGTTCGAGGTGGTCAGGGGGCCGGGGGTCAACAGGATCGGCGCGGCAGGGGTCATGTCAAATCCTCGCAAGGTATCGGGGTGAAGCTACGGCGCCTAAATTGCAGTTTGGCTTGTCATCAATCAAATTGTTTGTTGTTATGCGAGCTATCAGTGAGGCCGATAGCTATGAACCTGTTTCAACTGCGTGCATTCGATGCCGTGGCCCGTGAGGGCAGTTTTACCCGTGCGGCGGCTCGGCTGTTTATCAGCCAGCCAGCGGTCACCGGGCATATCAAGGCCCTTGAAGAGCACTACCAAATCCCGCTGCTGCGCCGCACCGCACGCCGGGTGGAGCTGACCGAGGAAGGCGCGCGCCTGGCGGCCATCACCCGCGCTATCTTCGGCTTGGTCGACGAAGCGCAAACCATGCTGGAGGCCAACCGCCAGTTGCTCACCGGGCGCCTGGAAGTGGCGGCGGATGGCCCTCACTTGGTCATGCCGATGATCGCCAGCCTGCGCGCACGCTACCCCGGCATTACCGTGAACCTGCGTTTGGGCAATGCCCAGGAAACCCTGGCGGCACTGTTGTCCGAACATGCGGATGTGGCGGTGCTCACCGAGGTGGAACCGCGCAATGGCCTGCACTTGCAGCCCCTGGACGAGTCACGGATTTGCGCCTTGGTGCCGGCCGCGCACCCGTGGGCCAAGCAGCGCGAGGGTATTGAACTGGCGCAGTTGCATGAGGTGATCATGGTGCTGCGCGAGCCCAGTTCCATCACCCGCCGAACCTTTGATGACGCCTGCCTGGCGGCGAATGTGCAACCCAAAGTGCTGCTGGAACTGGACAGTCGTGAAGCCGTGACCGAAGCGGTCGCGGCAGAGTTGGGCGTGGGCGTGGTGTCGTCGATGGAGGTCAGCCCGGACCCGCGTGTGCAGGCGGTGCCTATTCTCGGCGATGGCCTGCTGAACCGGCACATGCTCGGCTGCATGGAGCGGCGCCGCTCGCTGCGCTTGATTCAGGCGTTTTTCGAGTTGGCGTGAAGGCTCTCGCGCACGATCTCCAGGAAGGTCGCGACCACGCGGCGTGAACTCTGTTCTTTCAGGCACACCAGGGTTTCTTTCATGCGTTGGGTGCAATCGCGGATGGGCATGGCGTACACCCGCGAGTCAGCGCCGAACTCCGCCGCCGACACCACGCCCACGCCAATCCCCACCACCACGGCTTCACGGGCGGCTTCACGGCCTTCCACCTGGATGGCGGGGCGAATGCGCAGGCCGGCCTGGCGCATTTCCTGCTCCAGGGTCTGACGGGTGACCGAGCCGGTTTCCCGCAGTACCAGCGGCGTGTCATCCAGATCCGCCAGGCAGATCGACTCACGCCCGGCCCAGGCATGGTCCCGTGCGACAAAAGCCAGCAGTTGGTCGTCGGGCAGCGGTACGGACAACAGGCGCGCATCATCAACATCGCGCCCCAACAGCGCCAAATCGGCCTGGTAGTTGTAAAGACGCGACAGCGACTCATCGGTATTGCCAGTTTCGATTTTCACGCTGATCCCCGGGTAGCGCTGGCAGAAGCGCGCAATCTGCGGCAGTACGTGCACGGGTGCATCCACTGCCAGGGTGAGGGTGCCGGTGAGCAGGGCGCGCGAATCCTGCAGCAATTCTTCGGCTTCGGCTTCGATCACAAACAGGCGCTGGGTGATACCCAGCAGGCGTTCACCCAGATCGGTCAGGCGCACCGAGCGCTTGTTGCGGTGAAACAGCAACACGCCAAAGCGCTCTTCAAGTTTGCGCACCTGGTCGGAAATCGCAGGTTGGGTCAGGAACAGGCGTTCGGCCGCCCCGGTAAAACTGCCGTGAATGGCCACCGCATGGAAGGCTTTGAGCTGGGCATGGGAAACCGACATGGCGCGTCCTCTTAAAACCTGAGCTTATATTTGAAATACGATAAATCGATTTTACCTATGAGTCAGCCATTGCTTTGATGCTCCTCAGTCGCCGTAGGTTGAGTCCTACAACCCCGGTGGCCATGGGCGCAGGCACACCGCACCCATCTGACCAATACCGCGCTCTCCAAGGCCCGGCATTGCAGTGCTCAACCATAAGAACAACAGGCGTTTTCTTTCGATTCTGCCGGCACACTCACACCTGAGGTCAGAACCACCATGAATATCCCTATGGGTAGCATCAAGCGTTGGCGCGTGCAGATTTTTGCCATCACCTGGCTGGCGTATGCCGCGTTCTATTTCACCCGCAAAGCGTTTTCAGTGGCGAAGCTGGGGATCGGCGACGACCCGAGTTTCCCCCTCGACAAAATGATGATGGCTAACCTGGATGGCCTCTACCTCGCCGCGTATGCCGTAGGCCAGTTCACTTGGGGCATGCTTGCCGACCGCTTTGGACCACGGGTGGTGGTGCTCGGTGGCTTGCTGATTTCCGCAGGCGCGGCGCTGGTGATGGGCACCTTTGCCACCTTGCCGATCTTTGTCACCTGCATGTTGGTGCAGGGTTTGGCGCAGTCCACTGGCTGGTCAGGGTTGTGCAAGAACCTCGGCAGTTTCTTCCCGGCCCAGCAGCGGGGGCGGGTGCTGGGCCTGTGGAGTTCGTGTTATGCGTTTGGCGGGTTGGTCGCGTCACCGTTTGCCGGCTGGTGGGCTTATACGCTGATCGGCAGCTGGCACGCGGCGTTTATCTCCAGTGCCGCAGTGGTCGCGGTGGTGGCCGTGCTGTTTTTTATGTTCCAGCGCAATACCCCGCAGGATGTGGGCTTGCCGGCGGTCGAACCCGAGCCGGTGTTGAGCGCCGAGCAGTTGGCCGCGCAGCAGCGCGTCAGCGTCCTCGAACCCCTGCGCGCAATCTTGCGCAACCGCACGGTGTTGACCCTGGGGCTGGCGTACTTCCTGCTCAAGCCGGCGCGCTACGCGATTTTGTTGTGGGGCCCGGTGATCGTCTACGAGCAGATGCCGTCGGTGGGCAAGGTCGGCGCCGCCATCGTACCCACCGCGTTTGAGTTGGCCGGTTTACTGGGGCCGGTGTTGATCGGCCTGGCCTCCGACAAGCTGTTCGGCGCCCGGCGCATGCCTGCCTGTGTGCTGAGCCTGCTGGCGCTGACGGTTGCCTTGGCGCTGTTCATGGGCGCGCTGCATACCGGCAGTGTAGTGCTGGTGATGGCCCTGCTGTTTGTGATGGGCCTGACGCTGTATGGGCCCGACTCAATGATCAGCAGCACCGCGGCCATCGACTTCGGCACCGCTAAGGCCGGCGCTACCGCCGCGGGTTTTGTGAACGGCTGCGGTTCGGTGGGGGCGATCCTGGGCGGTTTGCTGCCCGGCTATTTCGATACCGTTACGGTATTTATCGTGTTTGCCGGCGCGGCGCTGTTTTCTTCGCTGGTGCTGATGCCCTACTGGAATGCTAGGCCCGCCGTACTGGCCCAGGCCGGGGATTTCGTGCCGGACCGCACTGCGGTGATCAAACCCTTGCGCACCTGAAGGCCCTGGCCGGTTTTTTGGTGGAACGAAGCGTTCTCGCGCTATAAACTCTGCCCCCAAAGCGCCGGCCAGTAGACGTTTCGGCGCGATGGGAATAAGAGAGTGAGTCATGGGCGCACAGTGGAAAGTCAAACATAAAGAAGCGGCAGCCAATGCCAAGGGCAAGATCTTCGGCAAGCTGGTGAAAGAAATCACCATCGCCGCCCGCAACGGCGCCGATACCTCCACCAACGCGCACCTGCGCCTGGTGGTGGAACAGGCCAAAAAGGCCTCGATGCCCAAGGAAACCCTGGACCGCGCAATCAAGAAGGGCGCCGGTCTGCTCGGTGAAACCGTGCAATACCACCGCGTGACCTACGAAGGTTTCGCGCCGCACCAGGTGCCTCTGATCGTCGAGTGCGTGACCGACAACATCAACCGCACCGTGGCGGAAATCCGCGTGGCCTTCCGCAAGGGCCAACTGGGCGCTTCCGGTTCGGTGGCCTGGGATTTCAACCATGTCGGCCTGATCGAAGCATCGCCGGACACCCCGGACGCCGATCCGGAAATGGCCGCTATCGAAGCGGGCGCCCAGGACTTTGAAGAGGGTGAAGAAGGCGCCACCTTGTTCATCACCGAAACCACCGACCTGGATGCCGTGCAGAAGGCCTTGCCGGAGCAGGGCTTCACCGTGCTGTCGGCCAAGCTGGGTTATATCTCCAAGAACCCGGTCAGCGGTTTGACCGATGAGCAGATGGCTGAAGTCGAGGCGTTCCTGGAAGGCCTGGACAACCATGATGATGTGCAGGATATGTTTGTCGGCCTGGCGGGCTGATTTCTATCTGAGTACACGCTGTCAAATTGCCTTGTAGGAGCGAGCTTGCTCGCGAAAAACGTCAACGATAACGCGTGCATCCTGAATAAACGCAGCGCCGATGAGTTTTTCGCGAGCAAGCTCGCTCCTACAGTTAGATAGCGTGCAGCAAGGCTTCGATCTCTTCGAAGCCCGGCCGCGCCAGCACATCCGGCTGGCAGCAGCGTTGTTGCAGTGCCTGCAAGCTTTCGTCACTGGCCTCAACCCGCTCCAACAATTCTCCCAGCAATACTCCGAACGCCCGCACTTCAATACGCTGCAGCGCACGGGTTTCCAGCGTGTCCGCCGTGGTATGGAAGGACGCTGCGCCAAAGTCCCCCAGCAAGCAATCACCCTCTGCGTTCCACAAAATATTGTGGCCATACAGGTCACCATGGGTAATGCCGTGCCGATGCAGGTGCGCCGCCACCGAAGCGATGCCCCGTGCCATGCGCAGTGCCACGTCCAGGCTGAAACGGGTGGCGGGTGCGTAGACATCCCGCGTGCACGACGCCAGGCTCGGCAGGGCCGCGAGGTTGCGGTAACTCGGGTCGATCAGGTCCATCACCAGGGCGGCCTGGTTGTCGGGGTGGCCGATGACGCGTCCTTCCACCTTGATCAGGTTGGGATGCAGCCCGGCGGCGATGCAGGCTTGCATTTCATGCAGCGGTGAACCGTCGCTGGTGATGGTGCCCTTGTACAGCTTGACCGCAACCGGCAACGCCCGGGGTTTCCACAGCGCCTTGCGAATGATCCCCGAGGCACCTTCGCCCAGGACTTCGCCCATTTCCAGTTCCTGCCAGGCAATGTTCGGCGTCGCCTCATCACTGCTCACCTGCACGGCCATTTCCACCGGGTTGCCGGCGTAGGCCAGCCAGGTCAGGCTCGGCAGGGTCAGCAGCCACTGCGGCAGCTGGGTGAGGTGATTGGAGGCGATGCGGATCAACTCCAGGTTTTGGCACTGGGCCAGGCTTGGCGGCAGCTGCGTTAACTGGTTACCGGCCAGCATCAGCTTTTGCAGCAACGGACGTTCGCCCAGTTCATCGGGCAACTGGCTGATGCAGTTATCGGTGAGGATCAGCCAGCGCAACAGCGGCGGCAGGGCGGCGGCGGGCACTTGGCTGATCTGGTTGGCCTTGAAGCCGATCATGCTCAGCTTGGCGCACTGGCCCAGGCATTGCGGCAGTTCGGTAAAGGCGTTGTCCGAACAGAACAGCACGCGCAGGTGCGTCAGGCGGTGCAGGTCGTCGGGCAGGCTGCTCAGGGCGTTGCCGGTGAGGTTGAGGATTTCCAGCGAGTCGGCCAGTTCGAAAATTTCCTGGGGGAACTCGGTCAGCCCGCAGGCCAGGTCCAGGCGCGTCGCGCCGGCCAATTGGCCAGCCTTGAGTTGGGCGAGGGTATTCATGCAGGGCGCGGTGCTCGGAAGAGGGCGTAAAAGGCGCTCATGATAGCGGCTCGGGCGCGGTTTGCGGGCACAGCGTGTGCAATTGCCGCAAGCGACTGGCGGTGCGGGCGAGGTCGATGGCCTGGCCTTCCAGGCATTTATCCAGGGGCTGGTGGCCGATCAGCGTCAGTTGCTTGTCCTGATCGTAGAGCACGTCTACCAGGTTGATAAAGCGCTGCTGCACGGCGATGGGGCATTCGGCCAGCTGCGGCAGGCCGTCGATGATCCAGTGGTCGAAGTCCTGGCACAACAACAGGTAGTCCAAGACCGCCGTGAGTTGCTCGCACAGATCGTTGAAGGTGAACGCGATGGTTCGTGCCTGATGGCCTCGGCACAGCAGCTGCCGGGTGCCGACTTTCAAACTTTGCGCCGGGCAATCCTTGGCGGGCAGTCCCAGGGTTTCTCGCTGGGCGGTGCTGCCCGGCCACACATACCGGCCGCGGGTGAAGCGCTGTGCGTCATGGGCCTGGGCCAGGCTGCGAAAGTCCTGGGGCGCACTGACTTCCAGCACGTCCATGCGCACGGCGATCAGCTCGATCACCGGTTTGAAACGCTCGTGGTACAGCGGGTTGGGCAGCAGTCCTTCCGGCGGATAGTTGGAGGTCACCAGCACCAGCACGCCGCGCTGGAACAGGGCCTTGAACAGGCGGCTGATGAGCATCGCATCGCCGATATCGTGCACATGGAATTCGTCGAAACACAGCACTCGGCAGCCGGCCAGCAGCTCGTCCAGAGTAACGCCCAGGGCATCGTCATGCCCGCGGTGCAGGAACATGCCCTGGTGCAGCCGGGCGAAGAAGTTATGGAAATGCACGCGCTGCTTCTCGGCGATGGGCAGTGCCTGAAAAAATCCGTCCAGCAGCCAGCTTTTGCCACGCCCCACCGGGCCATGCAGGTACAGGCTGCGCGTGGCCTGGCCGTTGAGCAGGTGCTGGGCCTCGCGATTCAGGGCGCTAATCGCCCGGATTTGCCCGTCACTGAGGGTATAACCCTGTTGTTCGGCCTTTTGTTGGAAATACGCGGCGATAGGCGAGGCGCCCGTTGCGTCGGTTTTTTTACCCAGCAGGCGCTGGAGCAGGGCAAGCACGGCCAAGAATAAACACTCTGTATTGCGGTGGTCGCTCACTGTAAGACGCTCGATACCATTTGACCAATAGCGAAGGGCCCCAAGCCTTGCAAACTGGCGCTTTCGGGTTAACTGGCTAACCTCATACACAGTTGTCACCCCTGTATAAGGAATTGGGGCTGTGAAGGGACCGGCGGTATTGGCAGTCATGGGCACGATGCTCTGCAACGCGGCGATTGCTGCGCAACTCCAGGTGCAGGTGCGTATCGACGTGCAACGGGGTTGCCAGTTGGTGGGCACCACCCGTAGTGCGGGCATCGAGCAACTTGGCGTATTGGATTTCGGCAGCGGCCCGCGTCTGGATGACCCGGCCGGCCCCCTGAGTGCGGCCCTGATCAGCCAACGCCAGCCGCGCCTGGAATGTAACCCCGACACGCCTTACCAAGTGCGCGTTGACGGCGGCCTGCATGGTGGCGTCGGCGAAGTGCGTTATCTCGCCACTGCGGCGCCCTCCAGCCGGCCTATCCCCTATCGAATCTATGCCGACGCCGCGCGGCTGATCCCCTTGCCGGTGGACGTGCCGATCAGTGGCCGCGTGCCGGACACCGGCTCTGTGGAGCTGCCGCTGTATGGACGCATCGAACCACTCAAAAGCATTCCCGCCGTCGGCCGTTATTCCGACCTGCTCAAGGTCACGGTCACATGGTAAGCCGCTACCTGGCCGTGACGGCCCTGGGCGGCATCCTCATGCTCGCGGATGACGCGCAGGCCGCGGTGGTCAGCGGCCAGGTCCACGCGCGCTTGGTGATCACCGCCAGTTGCGAAGTGAGCAAAGGCGTGGAAACCGCGCCGGTCACGCCTGAGGGCGGCACGGCTCTATTGGACTTTGGCAGCCAGGGGCCGACCTGGAACGAGACCTTGGACGCGGCGATTTCCGATGGCGACAAGGCGCCGCTGTCGGTGTCCTGCAACCCCTCGGTGGTCAGTAGTTTCACGGTGACCATCGACGGCGGCGCCAACGGCGACGGCACCACGCGGCGCCTGAGCAATGGCCGCCAGACCATTCCCTATCGACTCTCGGCCGACCCCCAGGGGCGCAGTGCCTACAGCATCGGCCAGCAACGCAATTTCGTCGTGACCCAGGGCACCCAGGTACCGATCCCGGTATTCGGCTCCGTGGTGGCGAATACCAGGGCCCTACCGGCCGGCATCTACACAGACACCCTGACGGTGACTCTGGATTGGTAAACCATGAGGATGGATATCATGCATGTACGTGTATCGCGAATCGGCCTCTGTGCCTTGGGCCTGGCGCTGGCGTCCAGCCTGAACGCGGCGACCACGGTGACCGGGCAGATCACTTCCAGCCTGACCCTGATCGCCAGTTGCCAGGTTAACGGCTCCGGAGCGGCCACCGGGCTGAATTTCGGTAGCTTGAACTTCGGCACCACCAACAGCCTGTTTACCAATGCCGACGCTCAGTTGCTCGGCGGCACCGGTACTGGCGGGGCGTTGTCGATTTTGTGTTCGGCTGGCACCGCGCCAACGATCAAGGTACGTGCCGGCGCCCACGATGGCGCTTCCCCAGGAGGCACCCGTGCGCTGGCCGATGGCGTGGGTAACTTCGTGCCCTACGATTTCTACACTGACAGCGGGCGTTCCGCGCTGTTGGCGATTGATGGCGTGGTGACGCTCGCCACCAGTACCGGCGTGGCGCAGACCGTCAACCTTTACGGCCGGGCGGTGGGCAAGGCGGGGCTGCCAGCGGGCACCTACACCGACACGGTGGCCGTGGAACTGACGTTCTAACGATGTGGCCCAGAGTGTTGCTTGCCATCGGCCTGGCGATGCCGTTGCCGCTGTCGGCGGTGGTCAACCAGAGCTTCCAGGTGAGTGCGACCATCACACCAGGCTGCCTGATCGTGGGCGGCGGCGCCAACTACGGCACCTTGGCCTACGGCAGCTATTCGGCCCTGGCCACCAGCACGGTGACGGCGGCTCTCACTGGTAGCGTGACCCTGCAATGCACGCCGGGCGTGGCGCTGAGCATGAGCGTGGATGGCGGCCTGCACAGCAGCACCGGGCGCAACTTGCAGCTCAACAGTGGCAGCGCGCGGGTGGCTTACCAATTGTTTCGCGATGCGGCGTTCAGCCAGAGCCTGGGTATCAGCCAGAGCGTGAGCGTGACCTACAGCGATGCGAGCAACATCAGCCTGCCGATTTACGGGCGGGTGGTTTTACCGGGCAATCAGCCTGGGGGGACGTACAGCGACACGCTGCAGGTGCAGCTGACGTGGTAGGGCTAACGGTTTTAAGGAGGGGTGTCATGGGTTGTGCTTTGCGACGGTTATGCACCGTGGGTTTCGCCTTGGGGGCGTTGTGCTCGGCGGGGTTTGTACAGGCGGCCAGTTCGGTGCTGATCTGGCCCATCGACCCAGTGCTGGAGGCCGACCAACAGGCCAGCGCGCTGTGGCTGGAGAACCGTGGCACCGAGACCGCCAACCTGCAGATCCGCGTGTTTGCCTGGCGCCAGAATGGCTTTGACGAGCAGTACCAGAACCAGCGCGATGTGATCGGCAGCCCGCCGGTGGCCAAGATCGAGCCGGGCCAGAAGCAACTGGTGCGCCTGACCCGCACCCGGGAAGTGCCGCCGGGGCAGGAGTTGGCCTATCGCATCATCATTGACGAAATCCCCTCGGCGCTGCAGGTGCCCACGCCGCCGGAGGGCAAGAACACGGCGGCGGCGATTCGCTTCCAGATGCGCTATTCGGTGCCGTTGTTTGCCTACGGCGCCGGCTTGTGGAGCAAGGATGACGCTACCCGCCAGCGCGACCCCAAGGGCGCGGGCCAGCCGCAGTTGAGCTGGCAAAAGGTCAACGTGGCAGGGCGCACCTACATCGAGGTGCGCAACCAGGGCGCCGTGCATGCGCGGCTTACCGATGCGTCATTCAAACAGGGCGGGCAGACCCGGCCGTTGGTGGACGGCTTGCTCGGCTATGTGCTGCCGGGCGCGAGCATGCGCTGGCCGGTGCCGGATGCCGTATCGGCCGACCAGCCGTTGCAGGTACGCGTCAACGGCGCGCCGCAACTGGAAAGCCTGGCGCCCAAGCGATAGCCGTTATGTAGCGCAACGGGCACGCGCCCGGGTTTTAACAGGATGGAGATGTCCATTGAAGGACACAACGCCATGGTGAGTCGTGGTTGGGCTCGGGTTTTATGGCCGTCGGTGGCAGTGGCAAGTGGGCTGTGGGGCGCAGCCATGGCAGGCGACTTGCCGCCGCCGCCCGGCAGCATGGAGGCAGTTGCCGATGCACAGCTGTTTCTGGAACTGGTGGTCAACCAGATGGACACCGGCCGCGTCATCGCGGTGGAGCAGCGCGCCGGCCAGCTGTTTGTGCCGGCCAGCGCGTTGCAGGACGTGGGCATGAAACTGCCGGGTGAACCGGTCGGCAGTGTGGCCCTGGACCAAGTGCCGGGCCTGCACAGCGACTACGACAGCAACGGCCAGCGCCTGTTGCTGGATGTGCCGCCCTCGTGGTTGCAGGAACAATTCATCGGCAACCGCAATACCTATCCGCGCACCCAGGCCATGAGCAGCTTTGGCGCCTTGCTCAACTATGACGTGTATTTCAATGACACCGACGACGGCGGCAGTTACCTCGCGGCCTGGAACGAAGTGCGGTTGTTCGACACCTGGGGCACCTTGTCCACCACCGGGCAACTGCGCCAGACACTCTCCGATGGAGTCAGCGGCGGCACCCTCAACAATGGTTATCGGCGTTACGACACCACCTGGCGCTTTTCCGATGATGAACGCCTGCTGACCTACGAGGCCGGCGACGTGATCAGCGGCGCGCTGCCCTGGAGCAGTTCGGTGCGCCTGGGCGGGATGCAACTGTCCCGGGATTTTGCCGTGCGCCCCGACCTGGTCACCTACCCCTTGCCGCAGTTTGCCGGTGAGGCGGCGGTGCCGTCGTCGGTGGACCTGTTTATCAACGGCTACAAGTCCGACACCGCGCAACTGCAACCCGGTCCCTACACCCTGACTAACATCCCGTTCATCAACGGCGCCGGCGAGGCCGTGGTGGTCACCACCGATGCCCTGGGCCGCCAGGTGTCGACCACGGTACCGTTCTACGTCACCAGCACCTTGCTGCAACAAGGCTTGACGGATTTTTCGCTGGCCGCCGGTACCTTGCGCCGTGACTACACCCTGCGGGACTTCGGCTACGGGCCGGGCGTGGCCAGTGGCACGTTCCGTTATGGCTATTCCGATAACCTGACCCTGGAGAGCCACGCCGAAGCCTCCAGCGACCTGACCCTCGGTGGGCTCGGCAGTAACCTGCGCCTGGGCAACTTCGGCGTGCTCAATACCGCCCTCAGCCAGAGCCAGTTCGACAGCCGCACGGGCCAGCAACTGAGCCTCGGTTACCAGTACAACAGCACGCGCTACAGCTTCATGTATCAACGGGTGGAACGACGCGACGACTACGCCGACCTGACCCTGGTCGACACCCCTTACGCCAGCCTCAGCAAGCGCAGCGAGCAGGTGACCCTGAGCCTCAACCTTCAACGTTTCGGCAGCCTCGGCCTGGGTTATTTCGACGTGCAGGCGGCGGACGACTCGCGCACGCGCCTGCTCAACCTGAGCTGGAGCAAACCGTTGTGGCGCAACACCAGCTTTTATCTGTCAGCCAACCGCGAAATCGGCGACAGCAACTGGGCCATGCAGGCGCAACTGGTCATCCCGTTCGACCTCAACGGCAGCCTGGCCTTGAGCTCCGAGCGCAGCAAGGATGGCGCCAGCCGCCAGCGCATCAACTACAGCCGCGCGGTGCCCAGCGAAGGCGGGGTGGGCTACAACCTCGGCTATGCCCAAGGCGATGCCCCCAGCTATCGGCAGGCCGACCTGACCTGGCGCTTGCAGTCGGTGCAGTTGCAGGCCGGTGTGTACGGCAGCAGCGAGGCCATGACGCGTTGGGCCGATGCCAGCGGCTCGCTGGTATGGATGGGCGGCGAAACCTTTGCCGCCAACCGCATCAATGACGCCTTTGTGGTGGTGAGCACCCAGGGTTTTGCCGGGATTCCGGTGCGCTACGAAAACCAGCTGGTGGGCCAGACCGACCGCAACGGCCATCTGCTGGTGCCGTGGAGCAGTGCCTATTACCGCGGCAAATACGAGATCGACCCCTTGAACCTGCCGGCAAATGTGCAAAGCCCCAATGTGGAGCAGCGCGTGTCGGTGCGCCGGGGCAGTGGTTACCTGCTGGAATTCCCCCTGCGCCGGGTGCTCGCCGCAAGCATCACCCTGGTGGACCGCCAGCACCAGGAATTGGCGCTGGGCAGCCTGGTAGTGCACGAGCAAAGCAACACTCAGGCGGTGGTCGGCTGGGATGGCCTGGTATATCTGGAAAACCTCAGCGCCCACAACACCTTGCAGGTGACCTTGGGTGAGGGCCGCGCCTGCCAGGCAACGTTCGATATTGATGAGCAGCAACAGGACGTGCCCTTGATCGGGCCGTTAGTGTGCCAATGAGGGATTGAACAGGGAGTGTTCAGGTGAGGGCCAGCGTAGGGTTATATGGCGTAGGTTTGTTGTTTTGCGGGCAGGCCATGGCGGCGTGTTCGGTGGTGTCCACCGTGCCGGCCAGTTTTGGTTCGATCAGTTCGATGACGGTGCGCACCGCCGCGCAAACCAGTTCTACCGCCAACTCAGGGTTGAGTTGCACCTCGGCGCTGATATCGCTGCTGGTGTCCACCGACCACTTTTACGCCACGATCACCTCGCCCCAGACCGGTTTGGTCGGGCCGACCGGTGATGTGATCAGCTACACGATTTATGGCAATAACAGCACCAGCTATCCCATCACCCGGGGCAGCCAATTCGATTTTGGCGGCGCTGGCGGCATCGCCCAGAGCATTGGCCTGATCGCCGGGCCTGGCGCGAAAACCGTGCCGCTGTACCTGAGCAGCATCACCGGCAGCAACGTCGCCGCCGGGGTGTACACCGAAACATTGAGCATCGCCTGGGTGTGGAATTATTGCTCGGGGATCGGCCTTGGCGGCATTTGCCTGGGACGTGACATTGGCAGCGGCACGGCGTCCCTGACCGTCAACATGACCGTGACCAACGACTGCCAGATCACCGCCCCGAATATCAGCTTTGGCAGCGCGCCGGTGGTCAGTGGGTTTACTGCGGTGACCGGGCAGACCATCAACATCGCCTGCACCAAGGGCAGCGCCTATACCGTGGGCTTGAGCGATGGCCAGAACCCGGTGAGTGTCGGCGGCCGGCGGCGCATGATTTCCGGCAGCAACTACCTGGCCTATGACATTTTCCAAAGCGCCGGCACCACGCGTTGGGGCAGTGTCGGCGCGGCGCGGCGGGCCAGTTCCACGGCCGAGGTCAACCCTGGCAACGGCTTGGGCGTCGGCAGCCAGGTGTACAACTACAACGCCAAGGTCTACACCGACCAGCCCACGCCGCCGGCGGGCACCTATCTGGATAATGTGGTGTTGGACGTCGGTTTCTAGAATGGCGTCTGCAGCGCGGCGGCCTGATCCACTGGGCTGACCATCGCATAGTTGTAGCCGCCGCCCGACCAGTAGTCGGCCTGCAAGCCATCGGCACTGCGGCTGCCGCGAGGCAGGAAACCGTTGTTCGGGCCAGGCGGGCGGATGTAGAAGCTGATGCGCCGGCCTTGCGCGTCCTGGTACAGCACCATGGCTGCCGCACCTTGGTCGGTGGTGAGCAGGCGCCCGCTGACCGGTTTGAAACCGGCTTGGCTCAGGTCGGGCAGGCGATGGGCCTGGTTGAAATAGCGGTCGAGCCAGGCCTGCATGGTGTTACGGTCCTGGGCGTTGTAGTCGGCGGGCATGATGCCGTCCTGTGCAAACAGGCGGTAGGCCTGCATGGCGTCGGTCATCGGCAACAGCGGCGGCTGGGTGGCTTCACGGGCGTGCCAACCGCCAAACCCGCCGAGGCTCACGGCGATCAGCAACAACGCCGCTGTGGCCAAGTGCCGATGGGACTGTTTCTTGATGCGCTGGCGAATCAGCGCCGGGTCCAATGCCGGGTTGGGCGGCTGTTGCAGGGCGCCGCTCAACGACGCGCGCAGCAACTGCGCATCTTGTTGCCAGGCCTGTACCTGGGCCGCCACGTCGGGGTGGCTGGCCAGCCAGGTTTCAAGCACACGACGGTCACTGTCGAGCAATTGGTGATCGACGTAGGCATGTAAATCGCGTTCGCTGGGGGGCAGGCTGATCATTTGAGTCTCCGCAGGGAAGGGCCGGCCATTTCGCCATCGCTGAGTTGACGCAACGCTTGGCGTGCGCGGGACAGGCGTGACATCACGGTGCCGATGGGCACCTTGAGGATCTCGGCCACTTCCTTGTAGCTCAAGCCCTCGACGGACACCCACAGCAACAGGGCGCGCTGTTCGGTGTTCAGTTGGTCGAAGGCTTGCAGGGTGGATTGGGCCAGCACCGTGCGTTCCACCGAAGGTTGCATGTCATCGCGGCCGGTGAAGAATTCGAGCATGCGCGCATAGCGGCGGTTGCGGCGGTGGGCGTCGAGGAATTGCCGGTAGAGGATCGAAAACAGCCAGGCGCGCAATTCGCCCTCGATACGTTTATCGGCCCAGGCGACGATCGCGCGCTCCAGGGTCGATTGCACCAGGTCATCGGCGCTGCTGCTGTTGCGCGTCAGGGACACGGCAAAACGCCGCAACCTGGGGATGAGTTCACGTAACTGTTCGTCGAGTTCATGCATGGGGGTCTGGCTGATCACTACGCTGGGACTAGAGAGACGTCCGGCGTTGAAGGTTATTCCCCTTCCCGCAAAATAAATCCAGGGCCTGGGAATAGAGCCCATCGGCGTTCGTCTTAATGCTCCGACCTTATGTTTCAGCCTATGGCCTCTGGCCCTGGAGTTCCTGCATGGTAGATCACTCATCACCCCCCCGTCCTCCTTTGAGCACTGCGAGCCTGATCGCACGACTCGTCGGCATCGGTGCCGTGGTTGCGGTTGTTGCCGGGGCATTTGCCTACGTCAATGGTACGCTCGACCCACAACGCCTGCGGCCAAAAACCTTGGTCAATGCCCTGGAAACCAATAACGGCGTGCATCCGGGCTTTCGCCGTAACCATGCCAAGGGCGTATGCGTGGCGGGTTATTTCCAGAGCAGTACCGACGCCCGTGCGTATTCCAGTGCCCAGGTGTTCAGCGAGGCCAAGACCCCGATCATTGGCCGCTTTGCCTTGCCCAGCGGCAACCCCTACGCGCCGGACAGCAGTGTGCCGATTCGCAGCTTTGCCGTGCAATTCAGCCAGGCCAACGGCCAGCAATGGCGTACAGGGATGAACAGCATGCCAGTGTTCCCGGTGGGCACGCCCGAGGCGTTCTACCAGTTGCTCAAGGCCGGCGCGCCAGACCCGGCCACGGGCAAGCCGAACCCCTCGAGCATGCCGGCGTTTTTTACCGCACATCCGGAGACCGCGCCATTCCTGGCCTGGGTCAAGACTGCCAAGCCATCGGCCAGTTACGCGACCGAAACCTATAACGGCATCAACGCGTTTTACCTGGTGGACGCCGATGGCAAGCGCCAGGCCGTGCGTTGGGAGGTGGTGCCCCAGAGCCAGGACGCGGCGGGTGATACCGCACCTGCGGGCAGTGACTTCCTGGAGCAGGATTTGGTACGACGCCTGGCTGCCGGGCCGTTGCGTTGGCAGTTGAACATGACCCTGGCCAACCCAGGCGACCCCTTGGATGACGCGAGCAAAACCTGGAGCGGCGCACACCAGGTGCTCAACGCTGGCACCCTTGTGCTGCAAAGCAGCCAGCCCCAGGCAGACGGCGATTGCCGCGATATCAACTTTGACCCGCTGATTCTGCCCAGTGGTATCCAAGCCTCCAACGACCCCTTGCTGGCCGCACGTTCGGCCGCCTATGCCAGTTCGTACCTGCGCCGCGCCGGTGAAGTCAGCCCGTTGCACAGCGCCCCTCAGGAGTCGAAGCCATGAATGCTCAACCGCGGTTTTTTGCGCCCCTGGCGCGCGTGCTGCACTGGTTGATGGCGTTGATGATCATCGCCATGCTGTTTATCGGCGCGGGTTTGGCGGCGTCGGTGTCGGAGCGTCATGAGTGGCTGATCCACCTGCACAAGCCGCTGGGCATTGCGATTCTGGCGCTGGTAATCGTGCGCCTGGTCGTGCGTTTCTCGACGCGCCAGCCGCCGTTGCCAGCGGATTTGTCGGTGTGGCAAAGGCTGGCAGCCAAGGCTTCCCATGTGCTGTTGTACGCCTTGATGCTGGTGTTGCCACTGCTGGGCTGGGCGATGATTTCAGCGGCCGGTGACCCGGTGATGCTCAGCAGTAACCTGCAACTGCCCGCGCTGGTGGGGGCGAATGCGCCGTTGTTTGCGTTGTTGCGCAAGGCTCACGGCTACCTGGCCTATCTGCTGTTTCTCACCGTGCTGGTGCATCTGGCGGCCGCGTTGTTCCACGGTTTGATTCGCCGCGATGGTGTCTTGCAAAGCATGACCGGCAGTAAGGATTGACACCGCTTGTGTGGCGAGCGAGCAAGCTCGCTCGCCACAAAGAGCTTGTCACAGGGGTTAGCGCAGACGCTCGACGATATCAGCGACGCTGCTCAACACATCCTTGCCCAACTGTTTCGAACGATCGCCTGACCAGCCAGTTCGCAGGTTGGGTGCGTCGTCGTTGTCCTTGAAGGGCATTTCCAGGGTCAGGGACAGGCAGTCGTACTTTTGCCCCACCGCGTTGCAGGCCAGGGTCATGTTGGCTTGGCCGGGCAGGTCGCGGGTGTAGCCGTGGGTGGTCTGGAAGTCTCGTGTCAGGTGGCTCAAATGGCTGCGGAAGTGTTTTTCCAGGGCTTCGATACGCGGGGTGTAGCCAGGGTTGCCTTCGCAGCCGGCGGTGAACACGTAGGGGATTTCTTCATCGCCGTGGATGTCGAGGAACATATCCACGCCGTATTTTTCCATCTGTTGCTGGACGAACAGGACTTCGGGGCTGAGTTCTTGGCTGGCGCTTTGCCAGGCGCGGTTGAGGTCCTGGCCCATGGCGTTGGTGCGCAGGTGGCCATGGAAGGCGCCGTCCGGGTTCATGTTCGGAACCAGGTACAGATCAGCGACGGCCAGCAATTTTTTCAGTTCGTCGTCGCCGTCCTTTTGCAGGCGCTCAATCACGCCCTCCATAAACCATTCGGCCATGTGTTCGCCGGGGTGCTGCTGGGCAATGATCCACACCTTGCGCCGGCCTTCGATCCCTTTGCCACGGCGCAGCAGTTGGATATCGCGGCCTTCAGCGCTCTTGCCGGTGGCCAGCAGGGTGACCCCGGCGTACTTCAGAGCTTGCTCGATCAACCCGTCATGGCGTTCACGGCTGTAGGGTTCGAAGTAGGCAAACCAGGCGTGCTTTTGCCGGGTCTGGAGGGTGATGTGCAGGATCTCGCCATCAAAGCGCGTCGGTACCCGGAACCAGTTGATATGGTCGTAGGACGCCACGGCGTTGTAACCGCTCCAGGCATTTTTGTAAGACGAGCGCCCCGCGTTGCTCAAGCGAAAGGTATGGGTGTGCCCCACGTGCATGCCTTCGGCCTTGAAGTGGAACCATTGGTAGTGATCGCTGCGGGTGTCGGGTTTGATTGCCAGCAACAACTGATAGGCGTCGCTGGCATCCAGGACCTGGATGTTGCCGCTGTCGAAGTCGGTGCTGATCTTGATGGAGGTCAAGGCCACGGTCATAGTCTGGTTGCCTGAATATGAGTGATGTGGCGGCTATCTTACACAGGGGTTCGGCAAAACCTGGATGCAAAAATTGTTGCAGGGGAGGGGGCGTCATCCGTGACGCTGCGCAAGCTTAGAGTCTATGAGATTGATTCTCAAGCGCTAATTCGCAGAGATAGAGGCTAGAGCACTCGCACGACTTTCTTTGAGCGATAGTCTTTTGCTACCATGCGCGCCATCAAGCAACACACAGTCTTCATTAGCCTGAAGCCACGCCAGGGAAACTGGCAAAAAAAGACCCGGCCAAAGAGCCGGGTCAAAAACCGTGATTAGCCTGATGAGGAGATATTCCAAGAGTCCGACCTAAGGTCTCTTGGTCTATCGACTGATCTCGCGATCAGCTGAGCCCAATAATAATCATTATCATTTGCAAGTCAAATGTTTTTATCCGTGGGATAGAAATATTTTTCTTTCGTGCCTGCTACGCGTTTGCCGCCGCTCCTGGCGCTTGCAACGACCGCTCCACCATCGCCTTCGCCATATCGATCAAATACACCACCGAAAACGCCAGGTCACGCTGGTTGCCTTGATGGCTGCACGCCGATTCGTAGGCGGTGGCCGCTGCACTGCGCAGCAGGTCCGAGGCGTGTACCAGGGCTTCCTCCTGGCTGATTTGTGGTTTTATCGCGAACAGGGCGCCGTCCGAATCCGGCGTCGACCGATTTTCTTTCAAGTAATAGTCCAGTGCGCGCTGGGCCGCGCCACTGTTGCACATGTCGTTTACTTCAATAAATTCGGGTGTTTCGGGCAATGGTTGCGTGCGGGTCGTCATAAGCGGCAGTACTCCGGTGGGTGTCGAAATCCTTGGGCTTGATGATAGTACGTATCGTATTCCTGTCGTTTTATGGATTACTACAAACTGTTTATTGCCCGAAAAAATGGGCACCGTATTGTGACGCGTCATGGATAACTGGATAGCGTTGGTCAAAGCCAACATGAAAGATCGCAAGGTCACACAGGATGAACTGGCGCAGCGCCTGGGCATGTCCCAGGGCGGCATCGGCCATTGGCTCAATAAACGCCGTGTGCCGAGCCTGGCGGACATGAACCGCGTACTGGACGAACTGGGGTTGGGGTATTTGGAGGTGGCGCTGGAGATTCGTGAACGGGCCGCGCAAGTGCCTGAACTGCAAGCGCACTACAACCCGTATTTCCGTTACCCGGTCAGCGACTGGAAACAGGCCTGCGAGCTGCGTGAAGAGCGGGCACCTTATAGAACCGAGCGCTACGAATTGACCGATTACCACGCTCAAGGTGAGGCATTCTGGTTGCCGGTGACGGGAGACGCCATGACTGCGCCCACGGGCATGAGCATTGCGGCTGGCATGATGATCCTGGTTGACCCGGCCATCGCGCCCGAGCCCGGCAAACTGGTGGTTGCCCAATGGGCTGGCAACCCCCAGGCCACTTTTCGCCAATTGCAGGAAGAGAGCGGCCAGCACTACCTGGTACCGCTCAATCCCACTTACCCCAAGGTGTTGCTTACCGAGGGCTGTCGCCTCCTGGGTGTAGTGGTGCAGGCCACGGCGAAGTTCTAGCCGGCCGTTTCAAGCTCCACCAACGCGCTGCCTTCGGCCACCATTTCACCTTCCTGGCAGAACAGCGCCTTGACCACCCCGGCGTGGGGCGCACGGATGCTGTGTTCCATCTTCATGGCTTCGAGTACCACCAGTTGAGTACCCGCCTCAACGGTTTGGCCCAGCTCTACGAGTACTCGCACGATGCTGCCGTTCATGGGGGCGGTGAGGCCGCCTTGATGAGATTGATTGGCCTCGACCGCCGCAATGGGATCGAACAGGCTGACGGCATGCATCTCGCCCTCCCAACGCAGGTACAGGCTGCCTTCACTGCGCACCGCCAGATGGGCACGGCGCACGCCCTGGTGTTCAGTCAGCAACTGTTCACCGCATAACTGCGCTGAGTGGCCGGCCAGTGTCACCAGCCGATCCTGCCCATTGCAGCTCAGGTGCAGCGACACTTCGGCAGGCAGGCCCGCGCGAAAGCCCTGGTGACTTGCCCAAGGCCCGTCGCCCACCGGCAAGCTCTGCATAAACGCCGCGCCCGCCGCCTGCCAGAACTCATCGCTCAAGGCCCCTTGCGTCGGCAACAGCTCATCCTGATAGCGCGGGATAAACCCGGTGTCCAACTCGGCCGCGGCAAACCCAGGGTGCCCAATGATGCGGCGCAAAAAGCCCAGGTTGGTCCTGAGCCCGCCGACCGCAAACTCATCCAGCATGCTCAATAAGCGCAGGCGCGCCTGTTCGCGGTCTTCACCCCAGGCAATCAACTTGCCGAGCATCGGGTCGTAGAAGGGCGACACGCTGTCGCCTTGCTCGACGCCGCTGTCCACGCGACGCCCAGGGCCAGGGCGACACTCGCGGTACAGCGCCAGGTGCCCGGTGGCCGGCAGAAAGTCATTGGCCGGATCTTCGGCATACAGCCGCACTTCAATCGCATGACCGTTCAACGCGACCTGCTCTTGCGTGATCGGCAGCGCCTCGCCCTGGGCCACCCGGATCTGCCAGGCCACCAGGTCGAGGCCGGTAATCGCTTCGGTCACCGGATGCTCCACTTGCAGCCGCGTGTTCATCTCCATGAAGAAAAACTCGCCACGGGCATCCAGCAAAAACTCCACCGTACCCGCACCCACATACCCGATGGCCTGGGCGGCGCGCACGGCTGCTTCGCCCATGGCCTTGCGCTGCTCCACACTCAAGCCGGGCGCCGGGGCTTCTTCCACGACTTTCTGATGTCGCCGCTGGATCGAGCAGTCGCGTTCATTGAGGTACAAGCAATGACCCTGCTGGTCGGCAAACACCTGGATCTCCACATGCCGCGGCTTGAGCAGGTATTTCTCCACCAGCATCTGCCCGTTGCCGAAGGACGACAACGCCTCACGCTGGGCGGAAGCCAGGGCTTCAGCCAGCTGGCTGACGTCCTCGACCACCTTCATGCCCTTGCCACCGCCGCCTGCCGTGGCCTTGAGCAGCACCGGGTAGCCGATACGTTCACAGGCGGCGCGGAAGGTCTCCAGGTCCTGGGCCTCGCCGTGATAACCCGGCACCAGCGGTACGCCAGCCGTTTCCATCAGGGCCTTGGCCGCGGATTTGCTGCCCATGGCGTCGATGGCCGAGGCGGGCGGGCCGAGGAAGATCAGGCCTGCCGCCTCGATGGCCCGGGCGAAGCCGGCGTTTTCTGAAAGGAAGCCGTAGCCGGGGTGAATCGCCTGGGCGCCGCTGGCGTGGGCGGCGGCAATCAGCTTGTCGATTTGCAGGTAACTGTCGGTGGCTTTGCTGCCGCCCAGGTCGACGCGGATATCGGCTTCACGGCTATGGCGGGCATCGCGGTCGATGGCGCTGTGCACAGCCACGGTGGTCAACCCCATGGCCTTGGCGGTGCGCATGACCCGGCAGGCGATCTCGCCACGGTTGGCCACCAGAACGGTGGTGAGTGTGCTCATGAACGCGGCTCCTGGTCTTGCCAACTTGGCGCACGCTTTTGCAGAAACGCGCGCAAACCTTCCTGGCCCTCGGCGCTCACCCGAATGCGCGCAATGGCGTTTTCGCAATAGCGGCGCAGCGCGGGGGTGAGGGTACCGTTGCCCACTTCACGTAATAAATCCTTACTGGCACGCATGGCCGCCGGGCTGTTTTGCAGCAGGTTGGTGACCCACAGGTCCACCTGCTGATCCAGGCTCTCGGCCGGATAACTTTCCGCCAGCAAGCCGATTTCTCGTGCGCGTTGGCCGCCGAACCGCTCGGCCGTCAGCGCATAACGACGGGCAGCGCGCTCGCCAATGGCCTGCACCACGAACGGGCTGATCACCGCCGGTGCCAGGCCGATACGCACTTCTGACAGGCAGAACTGGGCATCATCGGCGCCAATGGCCATGTCACAGCAACTGATCAGGCCCAGCGCGCCACCGTAGGCCGCGCCTTGCACCACCGCCAGCGTGGGGATTTTCAGCTTGGACAGGTTGTACATCAGCTCCGCCAGTTCGCGGGCGTCGTCCAGGTTGGTGTGGTAGTCCAGCTCGGCCGATTGCTGCATCCAGGCCAGGTCGGCACCGGCGCTGAAGTGCTTGCCACGCCCGCGCAGTACCAGGAAACGCAGGGACGGGTCGCCTTGTACGCGGTCGAGGGCCAGGATCAGCTCGCGGATCATCTCGGCGTTGAACGCGTTGTGCTTGGCTTCACGGCTGAGCCACAGCGTGGCAAAGCCACGGCGGTCGGTGATCAGTTCGAGGGTGTTGAAGTCGCTCATGCAAGGAGCTCCATGATAATGAGAGGCCTCCTGTAGGAGCGAGCTTGCTCGCGAAGGTCGTCAACGATAACGCGGGCCTTCTGGATGACCGCGTTACCCTGAGGTTCTTCGCGAGCAAGCTCGCTCCTACAGGTTACATGCGGAACACGCCGAAGCGGCTCGGCTCGATGGGGGCGTTCAGTGCGGCGGACAAGGCCAGGGCCAGCAGGTCGCGGGTCTGCAGCGGGTCGATCACGCCGTCATCCCACAAGCGCGCGCTGGAGTAGTACGGGTGGCCCTGGGTTTCATACTGGTCGAGGATCGGCTGCTTGATCGCGGCTTCCTCCTCGGCACTGAAACCGTTGCCGGCGCGCTCAGCCTGTTCGCGCTTGACCTGCACCAGTACCCCGGCGGCCTGTTCGGCCCCCATCACGCCAATGCGTGCGTTGGGCCACATCCACAAAAAGCGCGGGTCGTAGGCGCGGCCACACATCCCATAGTTACCCGCACCAAAGCTGCCACCGATGATCACGGTGAATTTCGGCACCTTGGCGCACGCCACGGCGGTGACCAGCTTGGCGCCGTGCTTGGCAATGCCGCCGGCTTCGTACTTCTGGCCGACCATAAAACCGGTGATGTTTTGCAGGAACAGCAGCGGAATCCCCCGCTGACAGGCCAGTTCGATAAAGTGCGCGCCTTTTTGCGCGGCTTCGGCGAACAGGATGCCGTTGTTGGCCAGGATCGCAATCGGGTAGCCATGCAAATGCGCAAAGCCGCACACCAACGTTGTCCCGAACAAGGCCTTGAACTCATCGAACACCGAGCCGTCCACCAGCCGTGCGATGACTTCGCGCACATCAAAGGGTTGCTTGGCATCCGCCGGGATCACGCCGTACAACTCTTCGCTGCTGTACAGCGGCGCCACCGGTGGGCGTTGCAGCAGCTCACCTTGCTTGCGCCAATTGAGGTTGGCCACGCTGCGCCGCGCCAGGGCCAGGGCGTGTTCATCGCTGTCGGCATAGTGGTCGGCCACGCCGGAGACCTTGCAATGCACGTCGGCACCGCCCAGGTCTTCGGCGCTCACCACTTCACCGGTGGCGGCCTTCACCAAGGGCGGGCCGGCGAGGAAGATGGTGGCTTGCTGGCGCACCATGATCGCTTCGTCGGCCATGGCCGGCACGTAGGCGCCGCCGGCGGTGCACGAGCCCATCACCACGGCAATCTGGGGAATGCCCTGGGCGCTCATGTTGGCCTGGTTGAAGAAGATCCGCCCGAAGTGCTCGCGGTCGGGGAATACCTCGTCCTGGCGCGGCAGGTTGGCACCACCGGAGTCCACCAGGTAGATGCACGGCAGGCGGTTCTGCTCGGCGATGGTCTGGGCGCGCAGGTGTTTTTTAACGGTCAGTGGGTAATAGGAGCCGCCTTTGACCGTGGCATCGTTGGCCACGATCATGCATTCGACGCCCTCCACCCGGCCGATGCCGGCAATCACTCCGGCCGCCGGGACGTCTTCGCCATACACCTGGTGAGCGGCCAGTTGGCTCAGCTCCAGAAACGGCGAGCCCGGGTCGAGCAAACGGTTGATGCGTTCACGAGGCAACAGCTTGCCGCGTGAGCTGTGGCGCTCCTGGGCCTTGGCGCCGCCACCTTGGTGGACGTGGGCGAGCAGGCTGTGCAGGGCGTCGACCTGTTCAAGCATCGCCGCGCGGTTTGTGGCGAATTCCGCCGAGCGCGGGTTGAGCTGGGTATGTAAGAGCATGGCTTACTCCGTAAGCGCGGCAAGCTACAAGTTTCAAGCTGCAAGAGAACGATGCTCTTTACTTGCGGCTTGTAGCTTGCCCCTTGCAGCTGCGAAATTTATTTCGTTTCGTTGAACAGTTCGCGACCGATCAACATCCTCCGAATCTCACTGGTGCCCGCACCAATCTCGTAGAGCTTGGCGTCACGCAGCAGGCGCCCGGCGGGGAATTCATTGATATAGCCATTGCCGCCCAGAATCTGGATCGCATCCAGGGCCATTTGCGTGGCGCGCTCGGCGCTGTAGAGGATCACGCCCGCAGCGTCCTTGCGCGTGGTCTCGCCGCGCTCGCATGCCTGGGCCACCGCGTAGAGGTAGGCACGGCTGGCGTTGAGTTGGGTGTACATGTCGGCGACCTTGCCCTGGATCAGCTGGAACTCGCCGATGCTCTGGCCGAACTGCTTGCGGTCGTGGATGTAGGGCACGATCAGGTCCATGCATGCCTGCATGATCCCGGTAGGGCCACCGGAGAGCACCACGCGTTCGTAGTCCAGGCCGCTCATCAACACTTTCACGCCGCCATTGAGCACGCCGAGGATGTTTTCTTCGGGTACCTCGACATCGTCAAAAAACAGCTCGCAGGTGTTGGAGCCGCGCATGCCCAGCTTGTCGAATTTGTTGCTGCGGCTGAAGCCTTTCCAGTCGCGTTCGACGATGAAGGCGGTGATGCCGTGTGGGCCTTTTTCCAGGTCGGTCTTGGCGTAGATCACATAGGTGTGGGCGTCCGGGCCGTTGGTGATCCAGGTCTTGCTGCCATTGAGTACGTAATGATCGCCGCGCTTGTCGGCGCGCAGTTTCATCGACACCACGTCGGAACCGGCATTTGGCTCACTCATGGCCAGGGCGCCGATGTGCTCGCCGCTGATCAGCTTGGGCAGGTACTTGAGTTTTTGTGCGCGGTTGCCGTTGCGGTTGATCTGGTTGACGCACAGGTTGGAATGCGCCCCGTAAGACAACGCCACCGAGGCCGAGCCACGGCTGATTTCTTCCATGCTCACCACATGGGCCAGGTAACCCAGGCCGGCACCGCCGTACTCCTCGGGCACGGTGATGCCCAGCAGGCCCATGTCGCCGAACTTGCGCCACAGGTCAGCGGGGAACAGGTTGTCGATGTCGATCTGGGCCGCGCGCGGTGCGATTTCCTTGGCCACGAAGGACTGCACCTGGTCGCGCAGCATGTCGATGGTCTCGCCGAGGGCGAAGTTCAGGGACGGGTAACTCATGGACAGGCACCTTAATGTGAGCTTTGTTGTTGTGTGGGCGGGGCGCGGGAGGAGGGCGCTCACCTTTACGTTAACGTAAGCTTGCGTTACGACGCTGTCAATCGTAGTTTACGTATACGTCAACCTACAAAAAAGATAACAGGGGTCGTTATGGATCAACCGCGCCCGAGCTACAGCCGTGGCTCCCAGGACAAGACTTTGCTGGCCATGACCATTGGCCAGGCATTCGATCATATCGTCGCGCAGTATCCACAGGGCGAAGCCTTGGTGGTACGCCACCAACAGCGGCGCTACACCTGGGAGCAATTGGCCGAGACGGTTGAGCTGCACGCCCGCGCGTTCCTCGTCCTGGGCATGCAAACCGGTGACCGCCTGGGTATCTGGGCGCCTAACTGTGCCGAGTGGCTGATCTGCCAGGTGGCGAGCGCCAAGCTCGGGGTGATCCTGGTCAATATCAACCCGGCCTATCGCAGCAGCGAGTTGGATTACGTGCTCAAGCAGTCCGGCTGCCAATGGCTGGTGTGCGCCGGCTCGTTCAAGAGCTCCGATTACCACGCTATGCTCCAGGCGCTGAAACCCGAGCTGCGCGGCCTCATCAGCCTCGACCCCAGCCCGCCGCCGGAATTCATGCCCTGGTCGCAGTTGGCAGCCCTTGGTGCAGGCGTGCCGCCCGAGCAATTGCACAGCCGCCAGGCCAGCCTGCATTTCGATCAACCTGTGAATATCCAGTACACCTCCGGCACCACCGGCTTCCCCAAGGGCGCTACCCTCAGTCACCACAACATCCTCAATAACGGTTACATGGTCGGTGAAAGCCTGGGCCTGACGGCAGCGGATCGCCTGGTGATCCCGGTGCCGCTGTATCACTGCTTCGGCATGGTCATGGGCAACCTCGGTTGTATCACCCACGGCACCACCATGATCTACCCCAATGACGGCTTCGATCCGCTGCTGACACTGAGCGCCGTCGCCGAAGAAAAAGCCACCGGTTTATATGGCGTGCCGACCATGTTCATCGCGCTGCTCGATCACCCGCGCCGGGCCGAGTTCGACCTGTCCAGCTTGCGCACCGGGATCATGGCCGGGGCGACGTGCCCGATCGAGGTGATGCGTCGGGTCATCCATGAGTTGCATATGAAGGAGGTGCAGATTGCCTATGGCATGACCGAAACCAGCCCGGTGTCGCTGCAGACCGGCGCGGATGACGATATAGAACGGCGTGTCACCACCGTGGGCCGCACCCAACCGCAACTGGAAACCAAGATTGTCGACGAGGCTGGTAACACCGTGGCGCGCGGTGTGATCGGTGAGCTGTGCACCCGGGGTTACAGTGTGATGCTCGGTTACTGGAACAACTCTGAAGGCACCCGCGAGGCCATCGACGATGCTGGCTGGATACACACCGGTGACTTGGCGACCATGGATGATCAGGGTTACGTGTGCATCGCCGGGCGTAACAAGGACATGATCATTCGCGGGGGCGAGAACGTGTACCCGCGTGAGCTGGAGGAGTTTTTCTTTACCCATCCGGCTGTAGCGGATGTACAGATCATCGGTATTCCGGATGAGCGTTATGGGGAAGAGATTGTTGCCTGGATCAAATTTCATCCCGATCAGGTAGCCAACGAGCTGGAGTTGTTGAGCTGGTGCAAGGACCGCATTGCCCATTTCAAGACCCCCAGGTATTTCAAGTTCGTGGATGAGTTTCCGATGACGGTGACGGGCAAGATTCAGAAGTTCCGGATGCGTGAGATTTCCATCCAGGAGCTGCAAGCGCGCTGACAACTTCAGACTCCTGGGGGACTGCGCATGTCTGCCTGCCCCCGCGAGATCCAAATGTGGGAGCTGGCTTGCCTGCGATGACGGCCTGCCAGCCGGCCCCTATCTACCTGACACCCCGCAATCCAACTGTGGGAGCTGGCTTGCCTGCGATGACGGCCTGCCAGCCGGCCCCTATCTACCTGACACCCCGCAATCCAACTGTGGGAGCTGGCTTGCCTGCGATGACGCCCTGCCAGTCGACACCTATCTACCTGACACCCCGCAATCCAACTGTGCGGGCTTGCTCACGAAGGCGGACTGGCAGTCAACACCGTGGGATTGTGTACATATCCATTCCTGCGGTAACGACTACTTAGGGTTCCGCCCTGACGGCGGGTCACTTTCGAAAAGCGCGAAAGTAACCAAAGCGCTCTTGCCCCACCACTCGGCACCTCGCTTAGGCTCGGTGTGCCCGAACACAGGCTTGAATCCGTGGGCCGCCGCCACGCGCCATCCATGGCGCGGGGCGGCTAACCCGGCGTCCTGCCGGGTTACCCACGAATTCAAGCCTGCGTTCGGCCAGCGTGGTTTTACGGGGCGCCTAAGATCAAAAGCAGATCAAGGGCGGCTCGCTTCGCATCGTGGTTACCGTTGAGAGCTGCAGGGTTGTGTAGATACCTATGGCCAGCTCCCACACTGAACTGTGCTGTGCCACCCAAATCGTGAAACCCAGAAAGCACAAAGGGGACCCGAAGGTCCCCTTTAATTTGTCGTTGCGTGCTCTTTTCTTATTATTGAGGGGCGGCCTGTTGTTGTTTTTGGTAGCCGTGGCCCGTACCGCTTTTTTTGCGACCCCCATCCGGGGTCAAGAGCAAACGTATTTTTTTGAACGCTGACCTGCTTCTTCGTAAACGATCCAACCAGTGGGTAGCTACCTGAGGTAGTTTTATTTTTCTCTATCCGGTTGCGGGTTGCGGCATGCCGTACCCTGGGAAGCACATCTTCTCCAAAAAAATCTGTTAGCTGCGTCTCTGCCGTGTTGTTTTTGTTATGTCAGAGTCGTTTCGTCTTATTTTTATTAGGTTTGGTGCTTTTTATTCTTGTTATGCCATAGAGATAGCAGAAGGCGTGCCAACTTTTTAAAAACCTTTAAAATCAATGGCTTGGTTTTTTGGTCGGCATTATCTTTCAATCGGTGTGGCCCATTTTGTTCCCGCGTTACCCGTTATGCCGGTGTGCGGTAACACATTGTCACAGCTGTGCTACTCAACCGGCGTTACGCACCTTGGCCACGCGGGACCCCGTTGGCCGTCCCAGCACCTGGCTGATCTGTTGGCCGGCGCCCATCAAGCGTTCCAGGTCGACGCCCGTGTCGATACCCAGGCCGTTGAGCAGGTACAGCACGTCCTCGGTGGCGACGTTACCGCTGGCGCCTTTGGCGTAAGGGCAGCCACCCAGGCCGGCGATAGAGCTGTCGAAGACCGTGATGCCCTCCAGCAGGCTGGCATAGATGTTGGCGATGGCCTGCCCGTAGGTGTCGTGGAAATGCCCGGCCAGCTTGTCCCGTGGCACGTGCGCGCCGACCACTTCGAACAGGCGCCGGGTAGCGCCCGCCGTGCCGGTACCGATGGTGTCGCCCAAGGACACTTCATAACAGCCCATGGCATACAGCTCGCGAGCGACCGCCGCCACTTGCTCCGGGGCGATCGCGCCTTCATAGGGGCAACCCAGCACACAGGACACGTAACCGCGTACGCTCACGCCGTGCTGCTTGGCCGAGGCCATGATCGGCGCGAAGCGCTCCAGGCTTTCGCTGATGGAGCAATTGATATTGCGCTGGGAAAACGCCTCGGAGGCCGCCGCAAACACCGCGACTTCCTTGACCCCGGCCGCCAACGCATCCTCGAACCCGCGCAGGTTCGGTGCCAGCGCGCCATAGGTCACACCGGGCTTGCGCTGGATCTGCGCAAAGACCTCGGCGGAGCCGGCCATTTGCGGCACCCACTTGGGTGAGACAAAACTGCCGACTTCGATGTAGCTCAAACCGGCGGCGCTCAGGGCGTCTACCAGTTGGACCTTATCCGCCACGCTGATGGGCTGGGCTTCGTTCTGCAAACCGTCGCGCGGGCCGACTTCAACCAGGCGTACGTGGGAGGGGAGGGACATGGCAGTTACCTTCTGGTCAATGGCCGGCTTGGCTGATGGTCTGCGCCAGGGCCTGGGTGCAACGCTCTTCAGCGGTGTCCAGTTCCAGCTTCATCTGTTCGATATCCAGCAGTTGCTGTTCCAACTGTTCACGGCGTTCGGCGATCTTGGCCAGCATGCTGTTGAGTTGGATCTGGTTGCCGCCGGTGGGGTCGTAGAGTTCGATCAACTCGCGGCATTCGGCCAGGGAAAAGCCGATGCGCTTGCCGCGCAGGATCAGCTTGAGGCTGACCTTGTCACGCGCGGAGTAGATGCGCTCCTGGCCCCGACGCTCGGGGGCCAGCAGGCCTTGTTCTTCATAGAACCGAATGGCGCGGGTAGTGATGTCGAGCTCGCGGGCGAGGTCGGAGATGCTGTAAGTGGTGCTCATGGCAATGCTCAAGGAAGTCTTGGCGCTAAGCTAATTGCAGGTTGACGTAAACGTCAAGGCCCGCTGCGCAGCCCCTCGGGAGCAAGCCCACAGACATAGGTATCTACACAACTTTTGAGCTGTAGCAGCAGACGGTAACCACGATGCGAAGCGAGTCGCTCTTGATCTGCTTTTGATCTTAGGCGCCCCGTCAAACCACGCTGGCCGTAATTCGACAGTGATTTGGGGGGTAAACCGGCAGGGATGCCGGTTTAGCCGCCCCGCGCCAT
>NZ_QODJ01000057.1:0-39457 GCF_009935965.1 Pseudomonas sp. L13 | reverse complement strand
GCATCCCTGCCGGTTTACCCCCCAAATCACTGTCGAATTCCGGCCAGCGTGGTTTAACGGGGCGCCTAAGATCAAGATCACAAGCAGATCAAGATCAAGAGCCGCTCGCTTCGCATCGTGGTTACCGGGGGCATGCCTGCCCTCACATGCCTCACCGAACTCCCCCTTACAAACCGGTCGGCTATAAGGCCGCCGCGCTCTGCTTTTGATTTGCAATCGCCCCGTTAAACCACGCTGGCCGAACGCAGGTTTTGCAGCGTGGGTAACCCGGCAGGACGCCGGGTTAGCCGCACTGGGCCAGGGATGGCCCATTGCGGCGGCCCACGCTGCAAAGCCTGCGTTCGGGCACACCGAGCCTAGGCGAGGTGCCGAGTGGTGGGGCGAAGGCCTTTTGGTTACTTTTGGGCCTTTCCAAAAGTGACCCGCTGTAAGAGCGGAACCATAAGCGGCCGTTACCGCAGCAATGGATATGTACACAGACAGACCGCTATCGCAGGCAAGCCAGCTCCCACATTTGGATCGGTGCACACCCGTCAAGACACCACCTCCCCAACCCCAACAACGTCCAACCACCACCTGGCCAACCCCAAAACATTCGGCGCCTTGAGCAACGTAAAGTGGTTCCCCCCGCCATACCAAACCTGCAACCCACCCCCCTGCCCTCGCCACCCCTCAACCATCAACCCTTGCTCACGCTGGTTCCCCGCCGCATCCAGCGCCGGGTCCTGCGCCAACACCAGGCGCACCACCCCCTCATACCGCCCCTGCGGCTGATACACCGTGCGCAACGCCGCCGCGTAAGTACGCGCCGGCCCATCCATCGCCTCCACCGCCGCACGCGCCGGCAACAATCCCACATTCACCATCCCTTCATGCAACGCTTGCCGCTGCGCCACCTCATCGCACCCGGCAAAGTCCACAGCATCAATCCCCAGCGACTTCCCAGCCGCCAACTGCATCGCCTCGATCAACCGCAACAACGCCGCCGTCGAGGTATAAGCCTTGCCCGCACGCCCCGGCGCCTCGCTGTCGATCACCGTCAAAGAGCCCACCTCACGCCCCATCGCCTGTAAGCGCAACGCCATTTCCAGCGCCACCCAGCCGCCGAACGAATGCCCCACCAGATGCACCGGCCCCTCAGGGCACTCCTGTTCCAGCGCCGCCAGGTAACACTGGGCCGCCGCTTCCACCTGGCTATGGGGCACCGCTTCACCATCCAGCCCCCGCGGCTGCAAGCCATACAGCGGCCAGTCGCGCCCCAGCGCCTCGCTCAAACCTACAAAGCCGGTGACGCTGTCTCCCGCGCCCGGCACGCAGAACACCGGTGCATAACCGGCGCGCCCGCTCTGGATGCGCAGCAAGGGTGAGTGCGCCGCGCAACTCACCGGGGTGCTCGCCGCCAGCGCTTGGCTCATGGCCTGGCCAAGGCTCTGGATATGCGGCGCCTGCATCATGCTCTGGTGATCCCCAGGCACCTGCACCTGGCGCAGTTGCCCAGGCGCCAGGGCGGTGTCCCAACCCAGCGCGGCACTGCGGCGCGACAGTTCGGTGGGCCGCTGCTCGGCGCTGAACAGGTGCACCGGGATCGGCAGCGGGAACAGGCTGTAGTGGGCCAGGGCATGCCCGTGCCCGACTTCCCGTTGCAAAAAGCTCAACAGGTCGGCGTCCGTCGCCGCTGCCATTTGCGCGTATAACAAACCTTGATCGCGACAGCGTTGCAGCAGAGCCGCAATGTCCAGCTGTCCAAGGCCTGCCTCCAGTTGTTCCAGGCTCGCCAGCTCATCCACACCTCCCTGTGCCTTCCAATAGGCCGTGCACTGCAACAACAAATGCCGCTTGAGGGCGTCCGGCCCGCTCCAGCGCGCCTTGCCCTGGTCGGTCATGCGCGGCACGTAGCTGTCGATCAAGCCGAGAAACGCCACGGCCTCATCCTGCCCCAGCAACTGCATGGCAACTTCATAGGCCAGCACGCCACCAAAGGACCACCCCGCCAGCCGGTAAGGGCCGTGGGGCTGGATCTGGCGAATCAGCCCGACCATGCGCACAGCCAGGCCTTCCATGCTGTCCAGATGCGCCTCGCCGAGTGCCAGGCCCGGCAGGCCATAAATCGGGTAATCGCCAGGCAGGTGCTGGCCCAGCGCCGGGAAGTACACGTCCATGCCACTGAACTCATGCACCAGGAATAACGGTGCCTGCGACCCACGGCTGCGCACCGTGATCACCGCCGTTTCAGGCAGCGCATCGTCACCGCGCAGGCGCAGCAGCGCCGCGACCGAAGCCACGCTGGCATGCTCGAACAGCTCGGCGAGCGACACCGGCAACCCGGCCTCGTCCAGCCGATTGACCAGGCGAATTGCCAACAACGAATGCCCGCCCAGTTCGAAGAAACTGTCATGGCGCCCCACCTGCTCAAGCTTCAACACTTCGGCCCACAGCTGGGCCAAGGTCTGCTCCAGTGCATCAATTGGCGCTTCGAATGTGCCGCTGGCCGCAGCGTCCCAGGTTGGCACCGGCAAGGCTTTGCGGTCGACCTTGCCATTGGCCGTCAACGGCACATGCTCCAGTGCCACAAAAGCCGACGGCACCATATAGGCCGGCAAGTGCGCCTGCAGATAAGCACGCACCGACTCGATGCCGACCGACTCGCCCGCCCAGGTGAAATAGGCCACCAGGCGTTTATCCCCCGGCACGTCTTCGCGGGCCAGCACCACGCCCTCGCGGATGCCGGCGAATGTCGTCAAGCGTGCTTCGATCTCACCCAGCTCAATGCGAAAGCCACGGATCTTCACTTGGTCGTCATTGCGCCCGATGCACTCCAGCAAGCCGTCTGCGCTCCAGCGGCCGAGGTCGCCGGTGCGGTACAGCAAGACACCTGGGTTGAACGGGTTCTGCACGAACTTTTCAGCCGTCAATTCAGGCCGGTTCAGGTAGCCCTGGGCGACACCGTCGCCGCCGATGCAGATTTCACCGGTCGCCCCCACAGGCAGCAACTGCAACTGCGCATCCAGCACGTAGACCTGAGTATTGGAAATGGGTCGTCCTACCGGCACGCTGTCGGCATCAGCGGTAAGCGCGTGCACCTCATAAGTGGTGGCGTAGGTGGTGGTTTCCGTCGGCCCGTAGCAATGCACCAAGCGCAGCTCCGGGGCCAATGCCAGCAGGTTGCGGAACGCCGCCGGGTCGGCACGCTCGCCGCCGCACAGCAAAATACGCAAGCCGGCCAGGGCCTGGGGAATCAGTTGCACATACTGGTTGAACAGTGCGGTGGTGACGAACAGCACCGTCACGCCCTGAAGTACCGCGCCAAACGCCAGCGGGTCGAGCAAGGTGGCGTGGTCAATCACCTGCACCTGACCGCCGTTGAGCAATGCCCCCCACACATCCATGGTGCTGGCATCGAACGCCGGGTTCGACGCGAAGGCCACGCGGTCATCGGGATTGAAATCGGCGTAGCCGTTGTTGAGCACCAGCCGTGTGATGCCACGGTGCGGCACCAGTACGCCTTTGGGCATGCCGGTGGAGCCGGAGGTGTACATGATGTACGCCACGCTCTCGGAGGACTGCGGCAAGTCCGGGTTATGGCTGGGTTGAGCATCGAGAGCCAGCGTGTCCAGGTCCAGGCGCTGTGCGCTGCCCTCAAAGGCGCAATCGCTGCGGGTTAACAGCCAGGCAGCGCCGCTGTCTTGCAGCATAAAGCCCTGGCGTTCGGCTGGCGCGTTGATGTCCAGCGGTACATAGGCGGCGGCGCATTTGAGAATCGCCAATTGGCTGACCAACAACGCCACCGAGCGTGGCAGCAGGATCGCCAGGTTATCGCCGGGGCACACACCCAGGCCGAGCAGGTGATGGGCCAGGCGGTTGGCGCGGCGGTTAAGTTCGCCGTAGCTCACCTGCTGCTCGCCGTGCCGCACCGCCACCGCATCGGGGCGCGCCTGGGCCTGGGCTTCGAACAGGTGTTGCACGCTGCGATCACGGGGGAACGCACGGGCCGTGGCGTTGAAGCCCTCAAGCAGTTGCTGGCGTTCAGACTGGGGCAGGATCGACAAGCCATTGAGCGCGATATCGCTGCGCGCTTCCAATGCCTGCACCATCTGCGCCAAGGCGTTATGCAGGTAGTCGCCCAAGCGTCTGGCCCCCTGCCCCATGGCCGTGAGGCTGAAACCTTCACCCAGGTCATCCACACTCACCGACACGCCGTAGTGGGTGTGTTCCTCGGTCTTGAGCACTTCGATCCCCTGCCACGCCTCGGCCACGCCCCCGGCCTGGGGCGCGCTGTGGCGGTAGTTGAACAGCACGCTGAACAACGGCGTGGCCATCGGTACGCCGCTGCAACGCTGGGCCAACGCCAAGGGCGCGTGTTCATGGCTCAGCAGTTGCGTCAGGCGCCCATGGGTGGCACGCAGCGCGGTCAGTACCGAGTGTTCACCCAGGTCAACTCGCAGCGGCAAGGTATTGATAAACACGCCCATGGCGCGCTCGGCGCCTTCGCCGCCTTGCAGGCGGCCGAGCATCACCGTGCCGAACACCACCTGTTCATGGGCGCAGACCGTGCCCAGCACCTGGGCCCAGGCCAGGTGCATGAGGCTGGCGGCGCTGACGCCGGCTTGACGCGCCTGAGTGCGCAGGCGCCGACTCAACCCCAGGTCGAGATTCACCTTCACGCGCTCATCGGCGCCCAGGTGCGGTAAGTCAGTGGGTTCGTCGACCTCAGCGAGCATCTCGCGGAAAAACGTCTCGTGGTCCTCAGCGCCCAAACGAGTCTGGGCCACGTAGTTGCGATATGGCACGGGCGCGGCCAAGGTGTCTTGGGTGCCCAACAGGAAGGCCTGCATTTCGTGTTGCAGGATGTCCAGGGCGATGTGGTCCATCACCAGATGGTGGAACAGCAACGTCGCCATCACCCGCTGTGGTTCCTCGGCATACACCAGGCGCATCAGGGGTGCCTGGCCGAGGTCCAGGCGTGGCGGCACCGGGCCGCTTTCAACGCTTAATGAGGCGGTGCGCCACACCACCTGCACCGGTTCCTCCAACCCATCCCAATGGAAGGATGAACGCAGGATGTCATGGCGCTGGATCACCGCCTGCAAGGCATGGGCGAAGGCGTCCAGGCGCAGGCGGCTGTCGAAGGCAAACTGCGCCTGCAGCACATAGGCGTCGTCACCTTGCACGGCGCGATGCTGATACAGGATGCCGGCCTGCAAGGGTGCCAGCGGGTAAATATCCTGCACATTCGCCGCACCGCCGGGGATGCTGGCGACGATGCGCTCGATGGCAGCGGGGTCCAGGGTGATCAGCGCAAGCATGTCCGGCGTGATCCGGGTGCAATCGGGCGCAATGCGATTGGCCGGCACCGCCACTTCACGCCCACCGCCCAAGGCCGCAGCCAAAGCCGACAAGGTCGGTTGGCCAAACAGTACTTTGACATCCGCCGACAAGCCCAGGCGGCGCATGCGCCCCATCAGGCTGACTGCCAGCAATGAGTGGCCACCCAATTCAAAGAAATTATCATGCCGGCCCACGCGCTCCACGTTGAGCAGTTCGGCCCACAGCGCGGCCAGGGTGATTTCCGTATCCCCCACGGGCGCTTCATAGTCGCGCACACTCAACGCGTCCAGGCCTGGCGCCGGCAGCGCCTTGCGGTCGAGCTTGCCGTTGGGGCTCAGCGGCAGCGCCTGCAGGTGCATAAAGCTCGTCGGCAGCATGAATTCCGGCAGGTGTTGCAGCAGGTGGGCGCGCAGGTTTTCGACCTCGCTCGGCACGCCGGTATAGTAGGCAATCAGGCGTTGCTCGCGGGCGATCACGGCAGTTTCCTGCACCGCCGGATGCTCGCTCAGGCGCGCCTGGATTTCCCCCAGTTCGATGCGCAGGCCACGAATCTTCACCTGGTCATCATTGCGCCCCAGGTACTCGAGAGTGCCGTCGGGCAAGTAGCGACCCACGTCACCGGTGCGGTACATGCGCCCCGGGGTAAACGGGTCGTCGAGGAAGCGTTCGGCGGTCAGCTCAGGACGGTTGAGGTAACCCCGCGCCACCTGCACGCCGGCGATGAACAATTCACCGACCACCCCCAACGGCACCGGCTGCAACTGCTCGTCCAGTACATACAGGCGCGTATTGGCAATCGGCTTGCCGATGGGGGTGTTATCCGGCACCACGGCGCCTGCG
Organism: Pseudomonas sp. L13; assembly: GCF_009935965.1. Classification (NCBI taxonomy): domain Bacteria; kingdom Pseudomonadati; phylum Pseudomonadota; class Gammaproteobacteria; order Pseudomonadales; family Pseudomonadaceae; genus Pseudomonas; species Pseudomonas sp. L13. Next base: position 33,292 of record NZ_QODJ01000057.1, on the reverse strand, counting down.
CAGTCCCATGCGGTGACATCCACCGCCGCTTCGGTGGGGCCATACAGGTTGTACAAGCCCACCCCCGGCAATTGCTGTTTGAAGCGCCGTACCAGGCTGCCCGGCAGGGCTTCGCCACTGCACATCACCCGCACCAGCCCGGCGGCCTGGCTGACATCGCCGTGGGCCAGGAACACGTCAAGCATCGACGGCACAAAATGCAGCGTCGTGACCCCCTCGGCCTCGATCACCTGGCACAGGTAGTCAGGGTCTTTATGCCCGCCAGGACGAGCCATGACCAGGCGTGCGCCGGTGAACAGCGGCCAGAAGAACTCCCACACCGACACGTCGAAGCTGAACGGGGTTTTCTGCAAGACCGTATCGCTGGCGGTCAACGCGTACTCGTCTTGCATCCACAGCAGGCGGTTGACCACCCCAGGGTGTTCGTTGATCACGCCCTTGGGCTGGCCGGTGGAACCGGAGGTGTAGATCACGTAGGCCGCCACGCTGGCCGCCTGGGGGTTATGGGTGGGCTGGTGCTGCCAGGTGGGCGAATCCAGGTTTACCACCCGCACCTCGCCCAGCAACCCAAGGGTGCTGGACTGGCCCAGCACTACCGTCGGCGCGCTGTCGTGGAGCATGTAGGCGATGCGTTCCAACGGGTAGGCCGGGTCCAGCGGCACATAGGCGGCGCCGGCCTTGAGGATCGCGTACAGGCCGATGACCATGTCCAGGCCACGCTCCACGCAGATCGCCACCCGCGCCTGCGGCTGCACACCCAGGGCTTGCAGGTGATGGGCCAGTTGGTTGGCACGCATGTTCAGTTCGGCATAGCTCAGTTGCTGCTCGCCCGCCTTCAAGGCAATGGCATGGGGCGTGCGCAGCACCTGGGCTTCAAACAGGCCGTGCAGGGTCTGGTCGAGGTGGTACTCAACGGCGGTGGCGTTGAAATCCACCAGCAGTTGCCGACGCTCGCGCGCCTCCACCAGCGGCACGTGCGCCAGCACTGCCTGGTCGTTATCGACCATGGCCTGCAACACGCGGGTGAAGTAGCCGACGTAACGCTGCATCGTCGATTCGTCAAACAGGGCCACGGCATATTCCAGCGCGCCGAGGATGCTGCCCTGCACCTCCCCCAGGTTCAACGACAGGTCGAACTTGGCGAAATGGCTGTTCTCGACAATGCTCTCCAGGGCTAGGTCGCCCAGGGCCAGGGTCGGCGCGCTGCTGTCCTGCCAGCTCAGCAGGGTCTGGAACACTGGGCTGTGGGCCAGGCTGCGCGGCGGCCGGGTAATTTCCACCACCTGCTCGAAGGGCAAGTCCTGATGGGCCTGGGCTTGCAGGATCAGCGCCTTGACCCGCGCCAGCAACGCCTCGGTGCTCAGCTCGCCCGAGGTGTCGATACGCAGCGCCAGGGTGTTGACGAACAGGCCAATCAGCCCTTCGACTTCGGTGCGCATGCGGTTGGCCACCGGCGTGCCAATCACCAACTCGGGCTGCCCGGACAAGCGCGCCAACAGCGACGCCCAGGCACTCATCAAGGTCATGTACAAGGTGGTGCCATGGCGTTGGCTCAAGGCTTTGAGCCCAGCGGTGAGGCGTTCATCCAGGCGCACTTCGACACTGCTGCCAGCGTAGTCCTGCTGCGCCGGGCGCGGGCGGTCGGTGGGCAAGGTCAGCAACGCTGGCGCACCGGCCAGGGCCTGCTGCCAATAATTGCTTTGGCGCTGCAGCACCTCGCCGCTCAGCCACAGGCGTTGCCACACGGCAAAGTCGGCGTACTGGATCGGCAAGGGCGGCAACGGGTCGGCGTGGCCGTGGCTGAAGGCCTGGTACAGCGCCATCAGCTCGCGGGTCAGCACGCCCATGGACCAGCCGTCGGAGACGATATGGTGCAGGGTCAGCAACAGCACATGGTGATCATCGGCCATCACCACCAGGCGCCCGCGCAGCAACGGGCCGCGTTCCAGGTCGAACGGTGCCGAAGCTTCGCCGTGGATCAGCGCGTCCAGGGCCTGTTGCGGCTGCGGGTGGCGACGCAGGTCCTGCACTTGCAGCGGCAATACCTCTTCGGCCGGCACCACCAGCACCTGGGCCTGGTCACCCTGCTGGGCGAAGCGGCTGCGCAGGGTTTCATGCCGCGCCACAATGCGCGCCAGGGCCCGTTGCAGCGCCTGTACATGCAACTGCCCGCGCAACCGCAGGCCGATGGGAATGTTGTAGGCGGTGTTGGCCCCTTCCATCAACGCCAGGAACCACAGGCGTTGCTGGGCAAAGGACAGCGGCACGTCATCATCACGGTTGGCCGGCAAGATATCCGGCAAGGTGCTGCGACCGGCCTGGGCCAGTACCTCGGCGACTGCCGCCAGTTCGGCATTGGCAAACAGGTCGCCCAGTGCCAATTCGACGCCCAGCCGCTGGCGCACCTGGGACACCATGCGCATGGCCAGCAGCGAATGCCCGCCCAGCTCAAAGAAATGGTCATAGCGCCCCACGCGCTGCACCTGCAACACCTCGGCCCAGATCTGCGCCAGCACGGTTTCGATTTCGCCCTGGGGCACGGCGTACTCGCGGGTAAATACCGCGGCCACGTCCGGCGCCGGCAGGGCCTTGCGGTCGAGTTTGCCATTGGCCGTCAGTGGCAGTGCGTCGAGCTTCATGAACGCGACGGGCACCATGTAGTCCGGCAGATGCGCTACCAGGTGGGCGCGGATCTCGGCCAGCGTCAGCGGGTCCAGTTGCGGGTTTTCGGTGAAATAGGCCACCAGCCGCTCTTCACGCACCACCGCCACAGCTTCGAGGATGCCGGGCAATTGGTTGAGCTGGGTTTCGACTTCGCCCAGTTCGATGCGCACGCCACGGATTTTCACTTGGTCATCGTTACGCCCCAGGTAGTCGAGCGTGCCGTCCGGCAACCAGCGCACCAGGTCGCCAGTGCGGTACATGCGCCCTGCATTGAACGGGTCGCGCAGAAAACGCTCGGCAGTCAGTTCCGGACGGTTGAGGTAACCGCGTGCCACGCCCTTGCCGCCCACGTACAACTCCCCCGCCACGCCCAGCGGCACTGGGCGCTGGTGTGGGTCGAGCACGTAGACCTTGGCATTGGCGATGGGCTTGCCGATATGCAACGGCTGGCCCGCCTCGACCTTGCCGGAAGTGGCCACCACCGTGGCTTCGGTGGGCCCGTAGTTGTTGATCAGCTCAAAGCGCTGCGCCCGCCCGAACTGGCGCAGGCGGTCGCCACCGACCAGCAAGGTGCGCAAGGTCGGGTGCTCGATGTTCTGGCTGAAAGCGTATTCCGCCACCGGCGTCGGCAGAAAGCTCACGTCCAAAGGCTGTGCGCACCACCAGGCCAGCAGTGCGTCGATATCTTCACCGCCCTCATGGGCCGGTGGCAGGTGCAAGGTGGCGCCCACACACAGCGCCGGCCACACTTCCCAGGCCATCGCGTCAAAGCCGAAACCGGCAACACTGGCGGTATGCCGGCCGGCGCGCAGGTCGAAGGCGCTGCAATGCCAGTCCACCAGGTTGGCGACAGTGTGGTGCTCCACCATCACCCCTTTGGGCAAGCCGGTGGAGCCGGAGGTGTAGATCACATAGGCCAAGTTCGTCGGGCCGACGGCGATTGTGGGGTTGCTCGCCGAATGGTGCTGCCAGGTGAAGCGGTCCAGGTTGATCACCGGCACTTCCAGGGCCGGCAGGCGCTCCAGCAACGCGTGCTGGGTGAGGACCGCCACTGGCGCGCTGTCACTGAGCAAATAGTGGAGACGCTCGGCCGGGTGGGACGGGTCCACCGGCACATAACCGGCACCGGCCTTGAGAATCGCCAGCAACCCGGCCAGGGTATCGAGGCCACGCCGCGCAACGATCGCCACGCGGTCGTCGGGCTTGACCCCCAGCGCCAACAGATGATGCGCTAGCAGGTTGGCTTGCTGGTTCAGTTCGGCATAGGTCAGTTGCCGGCCCTGATGCACAGCGGCAATCGCGTCCGGCGTGAGCCTAGCCTGGGCTTCAACGCGGCCATGCAGGGTGGCGCCTTGGGGGAAGACGGTCTGGGTGGTGTTGAACTGTTCCAGCAGCAAGCGCTGTTCCGCAGCGGGCACCACCGAGAGTTGATCGAGCGCGGTATGGGGGGCCTGTTCCAGTGCGCTCACCAGGTTTTCCAGTGCGGTGTGCAGGTAGGCGCAGACGCGCTGAGGGTCGACCAGGGTGCTGGCCAGCACACTCAGGCCGAAGCCCTCGCCCAGGTCGTCCACGCTCAGGGTCAGCGGGTAGTTGGTGCGTTCCTCGGCGCGCAGTGCGCTGATGCCCTGCCAGGCCGACACCGCCTCGGCGCTGGCGGCGGGCGCGCTGTGGCGATAGTTGAGCAGTGCGCTGAACAACGGCGTCGGCGCGAGCACGCCACTGCAACGCTGGGCCAGGGCCAACGCCGCGTGTTCATGGCGCAGCAAGGTGGTCAGCCGTGCGTGGGTGGCCTTGACGGCGGTGCGCACGTCCTGGGCGTCCACGTCCACGCGAAACGGCAAGGTATTAATGAAGATACCCAGGGCGCGGTCGGTGGCATGGCTGCCCTGCATGCGCCCCATCAATACGGTGCCGAACACCACCTGGGCCTTGCCGGCCAACACCCCCAGCACTTGAGCCCAGCCCAGATGAAACAGGCTGGCAGCGCTCACGCTCTGTTGGCGCGCCTGTACGCGCAAGCGCTGGGCCAATGCCGGCGCCAATGGCAGGCTGACTTCAGCGATACCGCGCGCATCGCCTTGCACATCCTGCAAACCGAACGGCAAGGTGGGCTCGCTGATATCGCCGAGCATCTGCCGGAAGAAACGTTCATGCTCCTGCTCACTGATCCCCAACCGCGCCTGCGCCACATAGTTGCGAAACGGCACGGCCTGGCCCAGCGCCGCGCCTTGGCCCAACAGGCACGCCTGCATTTCGTGGCACACCACGTCCAGGGCGCTGTGGTCGAGCGCCATGTGATGGAACAACAGGGTGGCGACGATGCGCTGGTTGGCCGGGTCTTCAGCGCGCACCAGGCGCAGCAACGGCGCCTGGGTGACGTCGAGGCGGTAGTGGCGGGCATCAAACAGGTCATGCAATTGAGCGGCGATATCGCCATCAGCCGGGTCCAGCCTCAAGGCCTGCACCGGCAGGCGTGCCTGGCGCCACACCACTTGCGAGGGTTGCGCCAGGCCATCCCACACCACCCCGGTACGCAGGATGTCGTGACGGTCCATCACCCGTTGCAGCGCCTGGGCGAACGCATCGAAACGCGCCAGGTTGTCAAAGGCGAACTGCGACTGCATCACATAGGGGTCACCCTGCTCGGCACTGACATGGTGGAACAGGATGCCTTCCTGCAACGGCGCCAGCGGGTAGATGTCCTGGATATTCGCCACGCCGCCCTGCACCGTGGCGACAATGCGCTCGATCTCGTCCTGGCTCAGGGTCGACAGGGTCAGCATTTCAGGAGTGATGCGCTCGGCAGTGGCCGGGATGCCATTGGCCGGCACCTGCACCTCACCGGCCTTGGTCGCGGTGTATTCACCGGCCTTGATCAGCTCGATCAGCGCCGGCTTGTGTTCACGCAAGGCGGCCAATATCGCCGGGTCGCTCAAGGCGTGCCTGTTGCCGTTCACCGACAACTGCTCGCCCTTGAGCGCCAGTTGCACATCCTTGGTGTTCAGGGTTGCCAGCAGCTCGAGGATGTTCACAGGACGATCTCCATTCGTTCGGTCATTGCGGCGTAGCCGGCCAGGGTGGGTTGTTCGAACAAGCCCCGCACATCGGCTTCCATGCCTTCCTGGCGCAGGCGCCCGATCAAGCTCACGGCCAGCAGCGAGTGCCCGCCCAGTTCAAAGAAGTTGTCGTGGCGCCCTACCCGCTCCACCTTGAGCAGCTCGGCCCACAGCTGGGCCAGGAGGACCTCGGTGTCACCTTCGGGCGCCGCGTACTCACGTACCTGCAAGGCGTCCATACCCGGTGCAGGCAGGGCCTTGCGGTCAAGCTTGCCGTTGGGGCTCAGGGGCCAGGCGTCCAGGTGCATGAACAGCGCCGGCACCATAAAGTCCGGCAGGTGCTGCAACAGCTGAGCGCGCAGGCTGTCGATGTCGGTGGGTGCGCCGGTGTAATACGCGACCAGGCGCTGGTCCCGGGCGACGACCACGGCGTCCTTGACCGCCGGATGCTCGATCAGCCGCGCCTGGATTTCCCCCAGTTCGATGCGCAGGCCACGGATCTTGACCTGATCGTCGTTGCGGCCCAGGTACTCGAGCGTGCCGTCGGGCAAGTAGCGGCCCAGGTCACCGGTGCGGTACATGCGCCCAGGGATGAACGGGTCGTCGAGGAAGCGCTCGGCAGTCAGCTCAGGGCGGTTCAGATAACCCCGCGCCACTTGCACGCCCGCGATGAACAGCTCACCGACCACGCCCAACGGCACCGGCTGTAACTGCCCATCGAGTACATACAGGCGGGTGTTGGCAATCGGCTTGCCGATCGGGGTGTTGTCCGGCACCTCCGGGCGTGCGCAGTTCCAGGCCGTCACGTCCACCGCCGCTTCGGTGGGGCCGTACAGGTTGTACAAACCAATCCCCGGCAACTGCTGCTTGAAACGCCGCACCAGGCTACCCGGCAGCGCTTCGCCGCTGCACATCACCCGCACCAGTCCGGTCGCCTGGCTAACATCGCCGTGGGCCAGGAACACATCGAGCATCGACGGCACAAAGTGCAAGGTGGTGATGTGCTCCGTCGCGATCACCTCGCACAGGTACGCCGGGTCTTTGTGCCCTTCAGGGCGCGCCATCACCAGGCGCGCGCCGGTGAACAGCGGCCAGAAGAACTCCCACACCGACACGTCGAAGCTGAACGGGGTTTTCTGCAACACCGCATCGTGGGCCTTGAGGCCATAGGCGTCCTGCATCCACAACAGGCGGTTGACCACCCCGGCATGTTCGTTGATCACGCCCTTGGGTTGGCCGGTGGAACCGGAGGTGTAGATCACATAGGCCGCGTGCCGGGCAACGAGGCCCGGTACTGGCGGGTTGGTGATGGGTTGGTGCTGCCAGGTGCTGTGGTCGAGGTCGACTACCGCCGCGTCACCCAGCAAGGCGCGGGTGGCGCCTTGGGCCAGCACCACCACCGGCGCGCTGTCGTGCAGCATGTAGGCGATGCGCTCTGGCGGGTACGCCGGGTCCAGCGGCACATAGGCACCGCCGGCCTTGAGGATGGCGAACAGGCCGATGACCATGTCCAGGCCGCGCTCGACGCAAATGCCCACCCGTGCATCCGGGCGCACGCCGCTGTCACGCAGGTGATGGGCCAGGCGGTTGGCACGCTCATTGAGTTGCTGGTAGCTCAAGCTGTGCTCGCCGGCCTTCACCGCCACGGCCTGCGGGGTGCGTACGACCTGGGCTTCAAACATGCCGTGCAGGGTCTGGTCGAGGTTGTAGTTCACCTCGGTAGCGTTGAACTGCACCAGCAGCTGTTGCCGCTCCTGCAGCCCCAGCACCGGCAGGCGATTCAGCGCCTGGTGCGGCGCCTGCTCAAGGGCCTCGACCAGGCCGCTCAACGCGTTATGCATATAGCCGCACACCCGCTGCGCATCCACCTGGGCCAGGGCGGTGAACGCGTAGCCGTCGCCCAGGTCGTCCACGTTCAGGGTCAGGGGGTAATTGGTGCGCCCGTCATTGACCAAGGTCTGCATGCCTTCCCAGGCCAACTGCGCATCCGCCGAACGGATGGCGGCGCCGCGATGGCGATAATTGAGCATCGAGCTGAACAGCGGCGCCGGTGCCGCTACACCACTGCAACGCTGGGCCAAGGCCAGGGAGGCGTGTTCATGGCCGAGCAGTTCGGTCAGCCGCGCATGGGTAGCGCGCACGGCGGCGCGGGCGCCCTGGTCGTCAATGTCCAGGCGCAGCGGCAAGGTGTTGATAAACACGCCCAGGGCGCGGTCGGCGCCCTCGCCGCCTTGCAAGCGGCCCACCAGCACCGTGCCGAACACCACCGTATGGCGCGCCGATACGGCGGCCAGCACCTGCGCCCAGGCCAGATGGAACAGGCTGGCAGCGCTGACCCCCAGCAACCGCGCCTGGCTGCGCAGGCGGCGGTTGAGCTGACTGTCCAGTTGCAGGCTATGTTCGTCGATGGCATTGCCGTCGCCGCGTACGTCCTGCCAGCCGAACGGCAGCGTTGGCTCATCGACATCGCCGAGCATCTGGCGGAAGAACTGCTCATGCTCCTGTTCGCTGACACCCAAGCGCGCCTGGGCCACATAGTTGCGGTACGGCATTGGCGCGGCGGTGGGCGCGGCGTGGCCCAACAGGTGGCCCTGCATTTCGCGCAACACCACGTCGAAGGCGGTGTGGTCCAACACGATATGGTGATAGAGCAGCACAGCCACCACGCGCTGGTTGACCGGGTCCTGGGCATACATCAGGCGGATCAGCGGCGCCTGGCTGATCTCCAGGCGATAGCGCCGCGCATCAAAGCGCTCGTGCAGGCCGGCGAGTACGTCGCCTTGCAGGTGCAGTTCCTGCACGCACAGCTGCGCCTGGCGCCACACCACTTGCAGCGGTTGCGCCAGGCCCTCCCACACCACCCCGGTGCGCAGGATGTCGTGGCGGTCGATCACCTGTTGCAGCGCCCGCACAAAGGCCTGCACACGCTCGACACTGTCAAACGCCAGGTGCGATTGCAGCAGGTAAGGGTCGCCCTGCCCGGCCGTGAGGTAGTGATAAAAAATCCCCTCCTGCAACGGCGCCAGCGGGTAAATATCCTGCACGTTGGCAGCGCCGCCCGGCACCTGGGCCACCACCTGATCGATAGTCGACTGGTCGAGGTTCACCAGGGCCAGCATGTCCGGGGTGATGCGCTGGCAACCGGCACTGATGCGATTGGCCGGCACCTGCACTTCGCGGCCACTGCCGACAGCGGCGGCCAGCGCGGCCAGGGTTGGCTGGCTGAACAGCACGCGCACATCGGCGCTGAGGCCGGCCTGGCGCATGCGCTCGATCAGGCCGACGGCCAGCAATGAATGGCCGCCCAGTTCGAAGAAGTGGTCATGGCGACCCACTTGCTCCACCTGCAACACCTCGGCCCACAGCCGCGCCAGGGTGGTTTCGACGTCACCCTGGGGGGCTTGGTATTCACGGCTGAGCAAGGCGCACTGGTCTGGCTGCGGCAGTGCCTTGCGGTCCAGTTTGCCATTGGCGGTAAGGGGGAGTTGGTCAAGCCGCATATAGGCGACCGGCACCAGCGCCTCGGGAAGCTGGGCTTGCAGGTGCGCACGCAAGGTCTCGATCTGCAACGGGCGCTGTTCGGTGAACCAGGCCAGCAGGCGGCCTTCGCGCACCAGCACCACGGCCTCGCGGATGCCGTCCAGTGCCGCCAGGCGGCTTTCGATTTCACCCAGTTCCACCCGCACGCCGCGCAGTTTTACCTGGTCGTCGTTACGGCCCAGGTATTCAAGGTTGCCATCGGGCAGCCAACGCACCCGGTCACCGGTGCGGTACATGCGCCCTGGGTTGAACGGATCTTGCAGGAAGCGTTCGGCGGTCAGCTCGGCACGGTTGAGGTAACCCCGCGCCACACCGCTGCCGCCCACATAAAGTTCACCGGCCACACCCACGGGCACCGGGCGCAGGTGCGCGTCCAGCACATAGCTGGTGGCATTGGCGACAGGCCGGCCGATATGCAACACCTGCCCGGCCCGCACGCGGCCGGAGGTGGCAACTACCGTGGCTTCGGTGGGGCCATAGTTGTTGATGACCGCGAAGCGCCGCTCCTGGGTGAGCTGCCGCAAGCGATCACCGCCGATCAGCAGGATGCGCAAGGTCGGGTGCTGCTGGGGCAGGCTGAAGGCGTATTCGGCCACCGGCGTCGGCAGGAAGCTCACGTCCAACGGTTGCGCCAGCCACCAGGCCAGCAGTTCATCGATGTTTTCATTGCCGATTTCGGCGGGTGGCAGGTGCAGGGTCGCGCCGACACACAGGGCCGGCCAGACCTCCCAGGCCATGGCATCAAAGCCCATGCCGGCCACGCTGCTGGTGTGGCTCACGGCCGTCAGGCCAAAGGCCTCACAGTGCCAATGCACCAGGTTTTCAACGGTGCGGTGCTCCACCATCACGCCCTTGGGCTGGCCGGTGGAACCGGAGGTGTAGATCACATACGCCAGGTGCGCGGGCGTCAGCGCGGGCAGTTGCGGGTTGCTCACAGAGTGGCGCTGCCAGGCGGGGTCATGCAGATCGACCAGGGCAACCGAACCGAGCAGCTCCCGGGTGCTGTCCTCGGCCAGCACTGCCACGGGCGCGCTGTCTTGCAACAAGTAGGCGATACGCTCGGCGGGGTACGCCGGGTCGATCGGCACATAGCCCGCGCCAGCCTTGAGAATGCCCAACAGCCCCACCAGCATCTGCGGGCCGCGACGGCAGCACAGCGCCACGCGGTCATCGGCTTGCACGCCGAGTTCCAGCAAGTGATGAGCCAACTGGTTGGCCCGTTGATTGAGCTGCTGATACGTCAGCGCCTCACTGCCTTGCTGCACGGCAATGCGATGGGGTTGGCGCTCGGCCTGCACTTCAAACGCACCGTGCAGGGTCTGGCCCCGGGGGAAGTCGTGGGCGGTGGCGTTGAACTCGCGCAGTACCGTGTCATGCTCTGCGGCGGGCAGAATCGGTAACTGGCGCAGCGCGCGATGGGGCGCCGTCTCAAGGGTGGCAACCAGTTGCTGCACGGCGCTGAGCATGTAGTCGCACAGGCGTTGCGCGCCGATTTGCGGCACGGCCAGCACGCTCAGGCCAAAGCCTGCGCCCAGGTCATCCACGCTCAGGGTCAGCGGGTAGTTGCTGCGTTCTTCACCGCCCAGCAGTTGCACGCCTTCCCAGATGCCATGGCCGTCGCGGGCCATTTCCCCTGGGTTGCTGTGGCGGTAATTGAGCAAGGCGCTGAACAACGGCGTGCTGGCGGGCACGCCGCTGCAACGCTGGGCCAGGGCCAGTGACGCATGCTCATGCCCGAGCAAGGCGCTCAAGCGTGCATGGGTGGCTTTGACCGCCTGCGTCGCGCCGGCTGCAACATCGACCCGCAGCGGCAAGGTGTTGATAAACATCCCCAGCGCACGGTCTGCGCCCTCGCCGGCTTGCATACGGCCCATCAGCACCGTGCCGAACACCACCTCATCACGGCCCGAGACCAGGCCCAACACCTGGGCCCAGGCCAGGTGCATCAGGCTGGCGGCGCTGACGCCCAGTTGGCGCGCCTGCTGGCGTACGCGCTGGGCCAGGTGCGCTTGCAGGTGCACCTCGGCTTCTTCGATTGCACGACCATCGCCCTGCACATCCTGCAGGCCAAACGGCAAGGTGGGCTCGTCGACCTCGGCGAGCATGTCGCGGAAAAACTGCTCATGCTGCGCCAGACTGACGCCCAGTCGCGCCTGGGCCACATAGTTGCGAAACGGCGCGGCGGCGGGCAAATCCTGGGCCTGGTTGAACATGAAGGCACGCATTTCCTGGCCGACCACTTCCATGGCGGTGTGGTCCAGCGCCAGGTGATGGAACAGCAGGATCGCCGCGACCCGGTTGTGCGCCGGGTCCTGGGCATAGACCATGCGCAGCAAGGGCGCCTGGGTAATGTCCAGGCGGTAGTGACGCGCATCGAAACGCTCATGCAGTTGCGCCATCACGTCGCCGTGTGCCGGGTCGAGCATCACCTCGTGCACCCCCAACTGGGCGGTGCGCCACACCACTTGCACCGGGCTTTCGAGCCCTTCCCACACCACAGCGGTACGCAGAATGTCGTGGCGCGCCACCACCTGTTGCAGCGCACCCATAAAGGCGTGCAGGCGCTCGGCAGTGTCAAAGGCCATGCGCGATTGCAGCAGGTACGGGTCGCCGTGCTCGGCGCTGATATGGTGGTAGAGAATGCCTTCCTGTAGCGGCGCCAGCGGGTAGATATCCTGGGTATTCGCCGCACCACCCGGCACGCTGGCGACAATGTGCGCGATGGCCTGCGGAGTGAGTTGCACCAGGCTCAGCATCGACGGTGTGATCTGTGTGCAGCCGGCGGGGATGCCATTGGCGGGCACCACGATTTCTCTGCCGCTGCCCACGGCTGCCGCCAGCGCGGCCAGGCTTGGTTGACTGAACAATACGCGCACATCGGCGCTCAGGCCCACTTGACGCATGCGTTCGATCAGGCTGACCGCCAGCAACGAATGCCCGCCCAATTCGAAGAAATGATCATGGCGCCCCACGCGTTCAAGCTTGAGCACATCCTGCCAGATCTGCGCCAGCAGGGTTTCCACCTCGCCTTGTGGGGCTTCGTAGCCACGGCTGATCAAGGCGCCCTGGTCGGGTGCCGGCAATGCCTTGCGGTCGAGCTTGCCGTTGGCGGTGAGCGGCAACTGCGCCAGCCACACATAAGCCGAAGGCACCATGTAATCGGGCAACCGGGCTTGCACATGAGCTCGCAGGGTTGCGATATCCAACGTTGCGTCGGCGGTGTAATAGGCCACTAACCGTTTGTGGCCAGGCTCGTCTTCACGAACCAGTACCACAACGTCCCTGATCCCGGCACAGGCGCACAGGCACGCTTCGACTTCACCGGGTTCGATACGAAAGCCCCGAATCTTCACCTGCAGGTCATCGCGCCCCTGGTACATCAAATTGCCGTCGGCTCGCCAGCAGGCCAGATCACCGCTGCGGTAGAGTTGGCCGTCGCCGAATGGGTTCGGGACAAATTTTTCCGCGCTCAGTTGAGGCAGATTCAAGTAGCCTTTCGCAACGCCCGCACCGCCGATATAGAGCTCGCCGGTCACACCCACGGGCAGCGGTTGCTGGCGAGCATCCAGTACATAGGCCTGAGCGTTGGCAATCGGTCGACCAATTGGAATAGCGCCCTCGCCAAGCGTGGTGATCTCAAACGTGGTGGAGAACGTGGTGGCTTCGGTCGGGCCATACCCATTCAGCAGATGCTGGGGTTTGCCGAGCTTGAGCACCCGGCCAATCACCTGAGGGTCAAGCACGTCGCCGCCGACGATCAGGTAGCGCAATTGGCGGAACGCCGGCATCAACGCATCGGCGTACTGATGGAATAGCCCGGCAGTCATCCATAACACGCTGACCGCCTGTTCCTGCAACAGCTCGGCGAACACGGCTTGGGATAACAACTGCACCTGCTCGACCACCACCACACAACCGCCATTGAGCAACGGTGCCCACACCTCGAGGGTGCTGGCGTCAAATGCCGGGTTAGAAGCGAAGGCCACGCGGTCGTTGGCATTAAATTCGGCAAAACCGTTGTTAAGCACCAGCCGCGAGATGGCGAGGTGGGGCACTTGCACGCCCTTGGGCGTCCCGGTGGAGCCGGAGGTGTAGAGGATGTAGGCAACGCTCTGCGCAGATTGGGCCAGGTCGGGGTTAGCGGGCGACTGCACGTCCAGATCCAACTGCGCCAAGTCGTCCAGCACATGGCGTGCAACGCTGTCTTTCACGATGAAAGCCTGGCGTTCGGCAGGCGCGTTGACGTCCAGCGGCACATACACCGCAGCGCACTTGAGGATCGCCAGCTGGCAGACCAGCAGATCCAGGCAACGCGGCAAGGCAATCGCCACGCTTTCGCCCGGCTGCACACCCTGGCTGATCAGATGATGGGCCAGGCGGTTGGCACGGTGATTGAGGTCACGGTAGCTCAGTGACAGCTCGCCCTGCACCGCCGCCAGCGCTTCAGGGCGGGCCAGCGCCTGGGCTTCAAACAGTTGCGAGACAGTAAGTTGCGACGGGTATTGCCGGGCGGTGGCGTTGAAACCCACCAGCACTTGATGACGCTCGGAAGGCGGCAGGATCGACACCGCCTGCAGCGGCGTGGTCGGCGCCTGTTGCAGCGCAGTCACCAGGTGGCGCAGTGCGGTGAGCATGTAGTTGCCCACCCGTTGCACGTCCAGTTCGGCCACGCCTTGCACGGTCAAGCGCATGCCCGTGCCGAGGTCATCGACGTTGAGCACCAGTGGGTAGTTGCTGCGCTCTTCGGAGCTGAGAATTTCGATACCGGAGGCGGCAAAGGGGTTGTCCCCCGGGGCTTCATCGGCGGCGCTGTGCCGGTAGTTGAGCAAGGTGCTGAACAGCGGCAGCGAGCCCGGCACGCCGCTGCAGCGCTGGGCCAGGGACAACGAGGCATGTTCGTGCCCGAGCAGTTGCGCCAGGCGCGCATGGGTAGCGCGCACACCGGCCTGCACGCCGACGCTGCCAAGGCTGACCCGCAGCGGCAAGGTGTTGATGAACATCCCCAGCGCCCGGTCCGCGCCCTCGCCGCCCTGCATACGGCCCAGCAACACGGTGCCGAATACCACCTCCTGCTGGCCAGACACCTGGCCCAGCACCTGGGCCCAGGCCAGGTGCACCAGGCTCGCGGTGCTCACACCCAGTTGCCGCGCCTGTTCGCGCAAGCCCAGGTTGAGCGCAGGCTCCAGCGGCAGGCGCGCTTCATGGATACCGCTGCCGTCACCATTCACGTCTTGCAAACCGAAGGCCAGGGTCGGCTCGTCGATATCGCCCAGCATCTGGCTGAAGAAGGCTTCATGCTGGGCCTGGGTGACACCGAGGCGAGCCTGGGCCACGTAGTTGCGGTACTGCACCGCGTCAGGCAGTTGCGCACTGTGGCCGTGCAGGCTGGCACTCATTTCTTCGATCAGTACCTGCAGGGCCGTGTGGTCGAGGAGGATATGGTGCAGCAGCAAAATGCCGACCACGCCGTGGCTGTCCTGCGCATACGCCAGGCGCATCAGCGAGGCGCGTGACAGGTCCAGGCGATAGTGGCGTGGGTCGAAACGCTGTTGCAGGTGCGCCAGTGCCTCGCCGCCCAGGGCATCCAGGCGTTCGACCACCAAGGGTGCCTGGCGCAACACCACTTGCACCGGCTCCTCCAGGCCCTCCCAGAGGATGGCGGTGCGCAGGATATCGTTGCGTTCGATCACCGTGTGCAGCGCGTTGACGAACCCATCGACGGCGCCTTGGTCGTGAAAGCGCAACTGCACCTGCAACACGTAGGGGTCGCCCTCGGTGGTCGCCAGATGGTGGTAGAGAATGCCGGCCTGCAACGGCGCCAGGCCATAAATGTCCTGCACGTTGGCAACGCCACCGGGCACGGCCTCGAGGATGTGGTCGATGGCGGCCTGATCCAGTTCGACCAGGGGCAGCATGTCCGGGGTGATGGCCTGGGTGTCTGCTTGAATGGGATTGGCCGGCACCTGCACGCTCTGCTGACCGCCCACCGCCGCAGCGAGCGCCGCCAAGGTGGGTTGGCCGAACAGCACGCGCACATCGGCGCTGAGGTCGACCTGGCGCATGCGTTCGATCAGTTTGACCGCCAACAGCGAATGGCCGCCGAGTTCGAAGAAATTGTCCTCACGACCGACACGGTCGACGTTGAGCAGGTCTTGCCAGAGCCTGGCGAGGGTGGTTTCCACCGTGCCCTGGGGCGCCGCATACGCGCGCCGGGCCACGGCGTCGGCATCGGGTGCGGGCAAGGCCTTGCGGTCGAGTTTGCCGTTGGTGGTCAGCGGCAGCGTGTCCAGGCGCACGAAGGCGCTGGGCACCATGTGTTCGGCCAGGCTGCGCAGCAGATGGTCACGCAGGGCGGCCACGCTGAGTTCACCATCGCTGATCACATAGGCCACCAGGCGTTGGTCGCCCGGCTGATCTTCACGGGCGATCACCACCGCATCGCGCACGCCGCTGGCCGTGGCCAGGTGCGCCTGGATTTCACCCAGTTCGATACGGAAACCACGGACCTTGACCTGGTCATCGTTACGCCCCAGGTACTCGACACTGCCGTCGGCCAGCAGGCGGCCGAGGTCGCCGGTCTTGTACATGCGCAGGCCGGTGGCCGGGTCGGCGAGGAAGCGTTCGGCATTCAGCGCCTCGCGGTTGAGGTAACCGCGCGCCACCCCGGCGCCGCCCACGTACAACTCGCCCACCACACCCTGAGGCAAGGGCTCGCGGCGTGCATCCAGCACATACAACTGCAAATCGGGAATACGCACGCCAATCGGGCTCACGCCGACCAAGTGCGCGTCGGCCGCTTCCAGCGCACGGTAGGTCACATGCACGGTGGTTTCTGTGATGCCGTACATGTTCACCAGTTGCGTACCGGCATTCACCGCCCGTGCGTACCACGGCTTGAGCATGCCCGGTTCCAGGGCTTCGCCGCCAAAAATCACCTGGCGCAGGGAATGGGACTGGCCGCTGTTGCCTTGGGCCGCGATCAACTGGCGAAACGCACTCGGCGTCTGGTTGAGGATGCTCACCCGGGCATCGCACAGCAGCGCGTAGCACTCATCCGGTGAGCGGCTGACCAACTGCGGCACGATCAGCAACTGGCCGCCGTGCATCAGCGCGCCCCAGACTTCCCACACGGAAAAGTCGAACGCAAAGGAATGGAACAACGCCCACACATCGTGCGAGTTGAAGCCGAACCAGTGGTGGGTAGCGCTGAACAGGCGCGCGACCTGGCGATGCTCGATCATCACGCCCTTGGGTTGGCCGGTGGAACCGGAGGTGTAGATCACATAGGCCAGGTTGGCCGGGCTCAGGTGCAGCCGGGGGTTGCTGATGGGCAACGGGCCCAGGTGGTCGAGGTCGAGCTGGGCCAGCGCGCCGACGCGCTGCGCCGTGTTGGCCTGCACCAGCACCGCCACCGGCTGGCTGTCGGCCAGGGTGTAGGCGATGCGTTCCTGGGGATAGGCCGGGTCGATGGGTACATAGCCGGCGCCGGCCTTGAGGATGCCCAGCAGGCCGATGATCATCTGCGGGCCGCGCTCCACGCAGATCGCCACGCGCGCATCGGGGCGCACGCCGTGGGCCAGCAGCGCGTGGGCGACCTGGTTGGCGCGTTCGTTGAGTTGGCGGTACGTCAGGGCGTGTTGCTCGAAGCGCAACGCAATGGCATCGGGCTGGGCGGCGGCGTGGGTTTCGACTTGCTGGTGGATCAGTTGGGTGTCGGCGTAGTGCGTGGGGCAATGATTCAAGGTGTGCAGCAAGTGGTGGCGTTCAGCGTCAGGCAGGATGTTCAGGCCGCAGAGCGGCATATCCGGTCGTTGTTCAAGGGCGTCGGCCAGGCTTTCCAGCGCGGTGTGCAGGTAGCTCGCAACCCGCTGCGCGCCAATGGAGGCATCGACCATCACGGTCAGGGCGAAGTCTTCACCCAGGTCATCGACGTTCACCGTCAGCGGGTAGTTGGTGCGTTCCTCGGCGCCCAGCACTTGTATGCCTTCGGCCACTTCAATCACCGCCGCCATATCGGTGGCGGCGCTGTGACGGTAGTTGAGTATCGCGCTGAACAGCGGCGTAGGCGCCGCCACGCCGCTGCACCGTTGTGCCAGCGCCAGCGACGCATGTTCGTGGTCGAGCAAGCGCGTGAGTCGCTCGTGGGTGACCTTGACCGCAGCGCGCACGCCCTGCTCACCCACATCCACCCGCAGCGGCAAGGTGTTGATGAACATGCCCAAGGCCCGCTCACCGCCCTCGCCTGCCCCCATGCGCCCGAGCATCACGGTGCCGAATACCACCGCCTCCCGCCCGGAAACCGCACCCAGCACCCGCGCCAAGGCCAGGTGCATCAGGCTCGCCACACTCACCCCCAGCGGGCGCGCCACGCTGCGCAAGCGGCGGCTGAGGCTGCTGTCGACGGGGATGCGCACTTCGTCGATGCCCTGGCCATCGCCCTGCACATCTTGCAGGCCGAACGGCAGTGTCGGTTCATCGATGTCCGCCAGCATGTCGCGGAAAAAAGCCTCATGAGCCTGCTCGCTGACGCCATGGCGCACCTGGGTGATATAGCTGCGAAACGCTACCGGTGCAGGGGCCTGGGCTTGCTGCCCTGCCAGGTACAGCTGGACTTCATGCCGCACGCCATCCAGGGCGGTGTGATCGAGGATGGTGTGGTGGAACAACAGCATCGCCACCACCCGCTGGTTGGCCGGGTCGTCAGCGAACACCAGGCGCAGCAGCGGCGCCTGGCCCAGGTCCATGCGATAAGCGCGGGCATCATAGCGAGCGAGCAATTGAGCCAGGCGGTCAGCACCGTCCAGCTGCGCCTCTTCGCAGGCCAGCACAGCCTTGCGCCACACCACTTGCAGCGGTTCGTCCAGGCGCTCCCAGACCATCGAAGTGCGCAAAATGTCGTGACGATCGATGACCCATTGCAGCGCCTCGGCAAACGCCTCAAGGCGTGCGCGGCTGTCGAACACGAACTGCGCGTGCAGCACGTAAGGGTCACCCTTTTGCGCCGAAAGATGGTGATAGAGCATGCCTTCCTGGAGCGGCGCCAGCGGGTAGATATCCTGCACATTCGCCGCACCGCCCGGGACCGCCGCGACGATGCGGTCGATGGCCGGCTGGTCGAGATTGACCAGCGCCAGCATGTCCGGGGTGATGCGGTAGGCCGGGCTCAGCCAGTCACCGCCATGTTCGGCGACCAACTGCAACAGCTGGGGTTTGTGCGCGATCAATTGATCCCAGAGCGCGTCGTCCAACGCTTGGTCATCGCCCAGGACGATCAGATCGCCTTCTTCCATTTGCAGACGGATCGCGTGGGTGGAGATCGCTGCCAGTAAGTCGCTGAACTGCATGGGTAACCTGCCTGATAAGTCACGGTTGACGAGAATGTCCGTATTCAGTTTTGCCGCTTGGATCGGCAGTACCGCGCGCCTGTAAAAAATGCGGGCGCAGCCGTAGGCCTGGAGGGGCTTCCGGCAGGCTTGAAAATTAAGGGATCTGTGGGCTGGGGGGTGACATGGGAAGCGGGGACAAGGGGAATAGCACGGCTCTTACCTGTAGGAGCAAGCTCGCTCCTACATGGGGCAAAAAAAACCGCCCTTGCGGGCGGTTCAAGAAAACTCGGCCTTGATCAGAAACCGAGGGAGAAACTCACCGTCACGGCGTGGTCCTTGTCGTTGCGCGAGAGTTGGCCCGAATAGCCCAGGCCCAGTCTGCCGTTCTGGCTGATCTGGTAATCCAGGCCCGCTTCCACCACCGCGCTGTCCTTGGCTATCGGCACGCCCTGGGTGCTGAACGAGCCACCGCCATTGATAAAGCTCAGGTCGGCGTCGGGCTTGGTATCACCGAAGGCATGGCGCCAGCCGATGCTGCCCCGTGGGGTGATTTTCGAGCCGTTGCCCAGGGTGATGGTCTGGCCAATGCGCACGCCCAAGGTCGAGTAGGTGATGTCCTGGTCGGCATCGCCGCGCAGGGCTGCCGAGCCGCCTTTTTCCTTGAGGGTGTCGCTGTCATAGTTGACGTACGCCAGGCCGGCGAACGGTTCCAGGGCCACGGTAGGGGTTTGAATGGTGTAGCCGACTTCACCGAACACTTGCGCACTGCGTGCCTTGTAGTCGGCTTTGAGGCGTTGGCCCTCGCCGCCGACGGCCACGTTGCGCTTGCTTTCGACGTCATGCCAGCTGTACGCCACGCCCATGCGTGCGGCGAAGGCTTCTTGCTGGTAGGCGGTGTAGGCCATCAGGTGGTAGCTGTCCACATCGGCGCTGGAGTTGCGGCGCTTGGCGTCCAGGTCGCTGCGGGTGTAGCCGGCGGCCACGCCCACGCGCCAGGCGTCGTCCACTTGCTTGTCGGTACCGAGCAGGAAGCCGCTGAGGTTGCGGTCCAGCTTGGCGCTGTTGCTGTCACCGCCCATATGGCCCCAGGTGCCGAGCACGCGCATCCAACCGACCATCTCGCCGTGGCAACCGGCGCTGCTCAGGTGGTTCTCGCTGGGTGCCAGAGCATTGCGCGGGTCGTCCTCGCGGTAGCAACCGGGTTGGCGCAGGCGCTCGTTGACCGCGTCACGTACGTAACGCGAGTCTTCAAGCATGGCGCTGGCGGTGCTGGCGTGGATTTCGCCGGACAAGCTGTCGAAGGCCGCGCGCGCCGCTGCTGCATTACCGTTAAGCAATGCATTTTGCACCGCTGCGCCACCGACTGCGGTGCCTGTGCCCAACGCCGCCGCCACGCCGCGCTGGTTACCGGTGGCCGCCACACTGGCGTAGCTGACGTTGTTGCGGCTGACCGCCAGGGCCACTTGGGTTGGGCTGTAGTTCAACGCTGTATTCAGGAATGCCAGGTTCTCCAGGTTGGTGGTAGCAAAGGTGCCGTTGACCGCGCCGGCTGTCAGCAGGGTGTAGGTGGTGGCGCCGGCATAGGGTGCCAGGTTGATCACATTCAAGGTGCCGCCCAGGTTGGCGGTGCCGCCTACGGCCAGGGAGCCGGTGGTGGATGGGGTGATCACCAGGTTCAGCGCACCGGTGCTGGCGTTGGTGAAGTTGCCGGCCACGGTCAGCTTGCCGCCGTCGGGTGTCACCGAGCCGTTGTTGACCAGCGAACCGACACTGCCGTTACCGGTCAGCCCTGCACCGTTGGCCACAGTGACTTGGCCGCCAAGCACCGCGCCTGGGTTGGCCGCGTTGCCCACTTGCAACACGCCCTCTTCCACCGCCACGGTGCCGCTGAACGGCTGGTTGCCGGTCAGCAACAGCGCGCCTGCGCCTTGTTTGATCAGCGCACCGGTGCCGCTCAAGGTACCGCTGAACTGGCCATTGGTGCGCTGGGTGAACAATAACCGCGCGTTGTTGAGGATCCTGCCACGCAGGCTGGTGGTGGTGCCCGCCAGCGTACCGCCACTGACGGTGGTGCCGCCGGTATAGGTATTGGCGCCGGTCAGCAGCAAGGTGCCGGCATCCAGCTTGTTGATGCCGCCGGTTCCCACCAGCGGTGCATCAATCTGGGCGGTCACGCCGGAATTGACCCGCACTGGCGCCAGGCTGCCATCCGCCGCATTGGTGGGGCTCAAGCTGCCGCCCTCGCCGGCGACCAGCGTGTAGCCGGCGTCCAGCACTTGCAGGCCAGTGAAGCCTTGGTTGCCGACCACCGTCACGGTGCCGCCCTGCCCGCCAAATACGGCGAACTGGTTGGTGGACGCCTGCCCTTGGGTGCCGGTGGGATCGGTCCAGTTGGTGCCTGGGCCCCAGGTACCGCTGCCGCCGCTGATGCTGCCATCGGGGTTGGTGGTGCCGCCGTTCCAGAACTGGATCTGCCCTGGGGTGGTTTGCACCACCAGGTTGAGCTGGTTGGCCAGCGCCGTTTGCAGGCTCAGGTTACCCAATGCCACCGGCAAGGTGCCAAAGGTGAGGCCGTTATCGGTCAAACTACCGCCGTAGCGGAACAGCTGGTACACGCCGACGCCGAAGCCGCCCGTATCGCTGACGTTGAGCGTGCCGTCCAGGGTCAGGTTGCCCGCCACGTTCACCGCTGTACTGGAAGCACCCGGCGCACCGAGGGCGAAGTCCAGGGTGGTGCCCGACGACAAGGCCAGCGAACCCACCGACAGTGGCGTCGCGGCACCGGCCTGGAGCACCGAGCCGTCAGCCATGTTCACCGCACCGCCCAGGGTACCGCTGCCGCCGAGGGTCGCGCCGCTGGCGACTTGCACCGCGGCGCTGTTCAAGGTGCCGTTGACCAACAGGCTGCCGGTGTTGACGTTGGTGTTGCCGGTAAAGGTGTTATTGCCGCTGAGCAGCAACGCGCCGGTGCCGGTTTTGTTCAACACGCCGGTACCGGTGAGGTTGCCGGTGTAGGTGCCGTCGGTGGCTTGCTCAAAGGTCAATGCCGCGTTGTTGGCGATAGCGCCTTGCAGGCTGGTGGTGTTGCCGGTGGTGCTGCCGCCGTTGAGCGTGGTACCGCCGCTGTAGGTGTTGGCAGCGGTCAGCAACAAGGCGCCGCTGCCGTTTTTCACCAGGCTGCCGCTGCCGCTGACCACGCCGCTGAGGGCCAGATCGTGGCTGCCGGCCAGGGTCAGCGGGCCGCCCAGGTTGAGGGCATTGGCCAGTTGCAGGTCGGTGCTGCCATCCAGTTGCGCCGCGCCGCCCACCGTCAGTGCTCCACTGCCCAGGGCCGCATTATTGCCGAGGATCAATTGACCGGCGTTAAGGCCCGTGCCGCCGCTGTAGCTGTTGACGCCGTTGAGCGTCAACGCTGCCGCACCGTTTTTCACCAGGCTGCCGCTGCCGCTGATGCCACCATTGAGGGTCAGCGCGTTGCTGCCACCCACCGTCAAGGCACCGTTGAGCACGGCCGCATTGGCCAGGCTGACCGCCGCGTTGCTGTCCAGGGTAGTGCCACCGGCCGCCGTCAGGGCGCCTGTGCCCAGGGCACTGTTATTGCCCACCACCAGGGTGCCGCCGTTCAGCGCGGTACCGCCGGTGTAGCCATTGCTGCCGTTGAGCACCAGAGTGCCGCTGTCGAGCTTGGCCAGGGTGCCAGCGCCGTTGAGGGTCACGCCCAGGGTCGCGGTGGCGTTCGGGTCGACGCGCACCGCGGTGTTGCCGGTGCCGCCATTGACCAGGTTGAGCACACCCGCCGTGCCGGAAGCCAGGTTGTAGCCATCGGTGACGAACTGCATGCCGGTGATGTTTTGCGTGCCGTCCACCGTCACGTTGCCTGCCGCGCCTTGGAACACTGCGAAGCTGTTGACCCAGCCTTGGTTGAGGGTGCCGTCGACATTGGTCCAGTTGGTATTACCGGCGTTCCAGGTGCCGTTGCCGCCGTCAATCGCACCGTTGCCGATCAGGCTGTTGCCATCCCAGAACTGCACGGTGGTGTTGGGCGCGGTCACCAGCAGGTTGACCTTGTTGGTGATCGCGGTCTGCACTTGCAGGTCGCCCGGCACCACGCTGCCTGGCAGTGTGCCGAGGGCCAGGCCGTTATCGGTCAGGGCTCCGGTGTAGTTGATGAGGTTGTAGACGCCGCTGCCAAAGCCGCCGATATCGGTGACATTGAGGTTGCCGTCCAGGGTCAGATTGCCGCCGACATTCAGCAGGCCTGTGCCGCCACCCAGCACCGGAGTGCCGAGACCCACATCCAGGTTCGAGTTGCCGCCCAGCACCAACGAGCCCACCGACAGTGTGCTGCCGGAGGCCAGGCCGATGTGCCCACCGTCGGCCACGGTCACCGCGCCGGCCAATGAACCGCTGCCGGCCAGGGTCGCGCCGCTGTTCACTGCCACCGTGCCGCTGGCCAGGGAACCTGTGACATTCAGGGTGCCGCCGTTGACGTTGGCCGCACCGCTGATGGCATTGGTGCCGCTCAGGTTGAGCACCCCGCTGCCGTTTTTATCCAGGTTGCCGGCGCCGTTGAGCGCACCGCCAAAGCTGTTATCCAGGTTGCTGCCACCCACCGCCAGCGTGTTGCCGCCAGCCACCTGTACCACGCCGTCGCCGGCCAGGCTGTTGAGGTTGGCATTGCCACCCAGGTTGAGGCTGGCGCCGCTGCCGACAGTGACGCCGGAGGTGGTGCCCAGCGCACCATTGCCCGTCGTGCTCACGCTGCCTGCCGCCACGGTCAGTGGGCCGCTGAAGCTGTTGTTGCCGGTCAGCAGCAGGTCCGCCGCGCCATTTTTGATCAGCGCCGCATTGCCAGCGAGTACACCGGCCAGGGTCAGGTTGTTGCTGCCAGCGACAGTGAGGTCGCCATTGAGATTGACCGCATTGGCCAGCACCAGCGGCGTGCTGTTGGCCAGGGTCGCCGTACCGCCGACGGTCAACGCGCCCGAGCCCAGGGCCGTGGTGCTGCCGAGGGTCAGCGTGCCGACATTGAGCGCCGTGCCGCCGCTGTAGGTGTTGGCGCCGTTGAGGGTCAGGTTGGCGCCACCGGCCTTGGTCAACGAACCCGTGCCGTCCACCACACCGTTGAGGCTCAGGTCGTTGCTGCCGCCGACGATGAGCGCGGCATTCAGGCTGGTGTTATTGGCCAGGGCCAACGCCGTGTTGGTGTCCAGGGTGGTTGCCCCATTGACCGCCAAGGCACCGCTGCCCAGTGCCGACGCATTGCCCAGAGTCAAGGAACCGGCATTCAACTGCGTGCCGCCCAGGTAGGCATTGGCACCGTTGAGCGTGAGGTTGCCCGCGCCGGTTTTGGTCAGCCCACCGCTACCGCTGACCAGGCCGTTGAGGCTCAGGTCGGCGGTGCCCAGAATGCCCAGGTTGCCGGCCAGATTGACCGTGTTGGCCAGGGCGACCGCCGTGCTGCTGTCGAGGGTGGTGCCAGCGGCCGCGTTCAGGGCGCCACTGCCCAGGGCCGTGTTGGAGGCCAGGATCAGGCCGCCTGCGTTGAGTGCGGTTTGGCCGGCATAGGTGTTGTTACCGCTGAGGGTCAGGTTGGCGATGCCATTCTTGATCAGGCTGCCCGTACCCGCCACGGTGCCGGCCAGGGTCAGGGCATTGCTGCCGCCGAGGGTGAGGCTGCCGTTGACGTTGAGTGCATTGGCCAGGCTGACCGCGGTGTTGCTGTCCAGGGTGGTGCCGTTGGCGGTGGTCAAGACGCCGCTGCCCAGGGCACTGTTATTGCCGACCACCAGCGTGCCGCCGTTGAGAGCGGTGCCGCCGGTGTAGCTGTTAACGCCGTTGAGCACCAGGGTGCCGGTGTCGAGCTTGGCCAGGGTGCCGCCGCCGTTAAGCGCCACGCCCAGGGTGGCGGTGACGCCGGGATCGACACGTACGGCGGTGTTGCCACCCACGCCATTGAACAGGGTCAGGGCGCCCGCTGCGCCGCCGGCCAGGTTGTAGCCATCGGTGACGAACTGCAAACCGGTGATGGCTTGCGCGCCGTCAACCGTGACAGTGCCCGCCGTGCCTTGGAACACGGCAAAGCTGTTAGGCGTCCAGGCTGTATTGAATGCACCGTTGACGCCGGTCCATTGGTTGCCGCCTGCACTCCAGGTGCCGCTGCCGCCTTCGATGGTGCCGTTGCCCGTGGTTTGGCTGCCATCCCAGAACTGCACATTGGTGCTGCCGTTGACCAGCAGGTTGATCTGGTTGCCAATCGCAGTTTGCAGGTCCAGGTCGCTGGCCGGGATGTTCACCGGCAGGCTGCCCAGCAGCAGGCCGTTGTTGGTCAGGCCACCGGTGTAGTCGATCAGGCGGTAGATACCCGCACCGAAGCCGCCGATATCCGTGACGTTGAGGGTGCCGTCCAGGGTCAGGTTGCCGTTGACCTGCACCAGCGCCGTGCCGCCCGTGGCGGGCGCGCCGAGGCCTGCATCCAGGTTGGAGTTGGCATTGAGCAGCAGCGAACCGGTGGTCAGGGTCGCGCCGGAGTTGACGGCCAGGTGGCCGCCATCGGCGATGCTCACATTACCCAGCAAGGTGCCGGTACCGCCGAGGGTGGCGCCACTGCCCACCGCCACATTGGCGCTGGCCAGGGAGCCATTGACGAGCAAGCTGCCGGCGTTGACCTGGGCATCCCCGGTCACCACGCTGAGGCCACCGAGGGTCAAGGCGCCTGTGCCGTCTTTGGCCAGGTTGCCGAGGCCTGCCACGACGCCGTCGAAAGTGCTGTCCAGATTGTTGTTGCCGACGCTCAAGGTGCTGCCGGCGCCTACGGTGGCAATCCCGGTACCTGTGAGTGCGCCCAGGCTGGCGCTGCCGCCCAGGTTGAGGGAAGTACCGCTCGCCAGGTTGACCCCAGCGCCGACACCCAGTGCACCATTGCCCAGCGTGGTGAGGCTGCCCGATTGCACATCGAACAGGCCGTTGAAGGTGTTAGTGCCGGTCAGGCTCACATCCGCCGTGCCGGTTTTCACCAGGCTACCGCTGCCGGCCAGCACACCGGCCAGGGTCAGGTTGTTGTTGAGACCGCCCACGGTCAGGCCAGCATTGAGGTTGACCGCATTGGCCAATACCAGCGGTGTGCTGTTGGCCAGAGTAGCTGCACCGCTTACGTTCAAGGCGCCGGTACCCAGGGCTGCTGCTGTGCCCAGGGTTAATGTACCGGCGTTGAGGGTGATGCCGCCTTGGAAGGTGTTGACGCCATTGAGGGTCAGGTTGGCTGCGCCGTCTTTAGTCAGGCCAGCCGTGCCGGTGACCAGGCCACCCAGGGTCAGGTCGTTGCTGCCGGTGACGGCGAGGTTGGCGTCAAGCACGACGCCATTGCCCACTGTCAGCGCCGCCGTGTTATCCACGGTCGCCGCGCCGCCCACGGTAAGGTTGCCCAAACCAAGTGCTGTCGCGCTGCCCAAGGTCAGCGTACCGGCGTTCAGGGTGGTGCCACCGAGGAAGCCGTTGCCGCCGCTGAGGATCAGATTGGCCGTGCCTTCCTTGGTCAGGCTGCCTGCACCGTTGATTGCACCGCCGAGGGTCAGGTCAGCGGTGCCGCCGATGCCCAGGTTGCCCGCCAGGTTGATCGCATTAGTGGTGGTGACCGCTGTGCTGGCGTCCAAGGTGGTACCGCCTGCGGCGTTCAATACGCCCGCGCCCAGCGCCGTATTGCTGGCCAGAATCAGCCCGCCTGCGTTCAAGGCCACAGGGCCCAGGAAGGTATTGGTGCCGCCGAGTGCCAGGTCTGCCGTGCCATTCTTGACCAGCCCCCCGACGCCGCTGATGGCGCCATTGAGCGCCAATGCGTTGCTGCCACCGAGTGTCAGGCTGGCGCTGAGGACTGCATCATTGCCCAGGGTTACGGAGGCGTTGCTGTCCAGCGTGGAGCCCGCTGCCGCAGTCAGCGTGCCAGTGCCCAGCGCGGTGTTGCTGCCGACCACCAACGTGCCGCCATTGAGCAAGGTGCCGCCGGTGTAGCTGTTGGCGCCATTGAGCACCAGCGTGCCGGTATCGAGTTTGTTCAGAACGCCGGCGCCGCTGATATCCACGCCGAGGGTGGCAGTCGCCAGCGGGTCGACACGCACGGCGAAGTTGCCGCTGCCGGTGCTCAACTGCCCGCCGGTGCCATTGACGAGGCTGTAGCCATCGGTGGCAAATTGCATGCCCGTGATGGTTTGCACGCCGTCCACGCTGACGGTGCCCGCCGCGCCTTGGAACACCGCGAAGCCACCGCCCCAGGTCTGATTGGAAAGGCCGTCGGCCGAGGTCCAGTTGGTAGCGCCCGCCGTCCAGGCGCCGCTGCCCCCGTCAACGATGCCGTTGGCAATCGCATTGCTACCGTCCCAGAACCGAATATTCGGCGCCGCTACCACCAGATTGACCTGGCTCCCCACTGAGGTTTGTACCAGCAGATCACCCAGGGCGTAGCCCAGCGGCACCGTGTTGACATTCAACGCGCCGGTCAAGCCGCCGGTGTAGTTGATCAAGCGATACACGCCGGCGCCAAAGCCACCGGCATCGCTCACATTAAGGTCGCCGGCCAGGTTCACGTTGCCACCGACATTCATCAGCGAAGTCAGCGACGGTGCGCCAAGCGCCACATCCAGACTGGCCCCGGCACTCATGTTCAGGCCCCCAGCCGACAAGGTCGTGCCACTGCCCAGCGCCAGGTGCCCGCCGCTATTGATATTCGCCGTACCCAATAGCGAGCCGCTGCCGGTGAGGGTGCCGCCGCTATTCACGTCGACCACCGCGCTGCCCAGAGAACCATCGACATCCAGGGTGCCCGCGTTGATCGCCGTGTTACCGGTGATGCCATTGGTTCCGTTGAGCGTGAGCGTGCCGGTGCCCACCTTGATCAAGCTGCCCGCGCCGCTGAGGTCACCGTCAAAGGTACTGCTGGTGTTCACGCCACCCACAGTCAGGTTCAAACCGCCGCCCACTGCCACGCCGCCCGCACCGCTGAGGCCGGCCAGGCTGGAGTTCACGCCCAGGTTCAGTGCTGCGCCGGTACTGACATTGACACCGGAGTTGTTGCCCAATGCACCGGTGCTGCCGGTGGTGACGCTGCCGGAGACAATATTCAATGGCCCGGTAAAAGTGTTGTTGCCGCTCAAGGTCAGGTCAGCCAAGCCATTTTTGATCAGCGCACTGGCGCCGCTGATCACGCCGCTGAGGTTGAGGTCATTGTTACCCGCGAGCGTCAGGTCGCCATTTAGGGCAATCCCGTTGCCCAGGGTGAAGGTCGCGCTGGTATCCAGGGTTGCCGCACCGCCGACCGTCAAGGGGCCTGCGCCCAAGGCGCCTGCCGTGCCCAAGGTCAGCGTACCGGCGTTGAGGCTGGTGCCACCGCTGAAGGTGTTGGTGCCGTTGAGAGTCAGGTTGGCCAGGCCGTCCTTGATCAGCGCACCCGCGCCGCTGACCACACCGCCCAGGGTCAGCGCATTGGCGCCGCCGACGGTCAGCCCGGCGTTGAGGACAATGCCATTGGCCAGCGTCACCGCCGGATTGCTGTTCAGGGTTGCGGCGCCGCCGACGGTCAAGTTGCCCAGGCCAAGTGCCGTGTTGCTACCGACAGTGAGACTGCCCGCATTCAGGGTGGTGCCGCCCACGAAGTTATTGCTGCCGCTGAGTGTCAGGCCGGCCGTGCCGTTTTTGGTCAGGCTGCCTGCACCGTTGACCGTGCCGCCCAGGGCCAGGTTGGCGCTGCCACCGATTCCAAGGTTACCGGCCAGGTTGACCGCGTTGGCCAGCGTAGCACTGGTGCTGGCGTCCAGAGTCGTGCCTGCGGCTGCATTCAACGTACCCGCGCCCAAGGCACCGGTGGCGCCAATCACCAGCTTGCCACTGTTCAGTGCCGTGTTGCCCAGGTAAGTGTTCGCTTGATTGAGAATCAGGTCAGCCGGGCCGTTCTTGATCAACCCGCCAAGGCCCGCCACCACGCCGCCAAGGGTTAGCGCGTTGCTGCCGCCAACGATCAGGTTACCGCCCAGGTTAAGGTTATTGCCCAGGTTCACCGCGGCACTGGCATCCAGCGTAGTACCCGCCGTTGCGTTCAATACACTGGTACCCAGCGCCGTGTTTGAGCCGACCACCAGCGAACCGGCGTTCAAGGCCGTGGTGCCGCTGTAGGTATTGTTGCCAGTAAGCGACAAGCTCGATGCGCCGGTCTTGATCAACCCGGAACCACCGCTGACAACCCCGCCCAGGGTCAGAGGGTTCACGCCGCCTACGGTCAGATTGGCGTTCAAGGCGATTGCATTGCTGGTGGTCAGCGCTGTATTGCTTTGCAACGTGCCCGCACCCGCCACGGTCAAGGTACCGGTGCCGAGTGCTGCGGCATTGCCCAGTGTGAGCGTGCCGGCGTTCAAGGTGGTGCCGCCCTGGAAGGTGTTGGCGCCGCTGAGGATCAATTCGCCCGTACCGGCTTTGGTCAAGCCAGTGCTGCCCGAGATCAGGCCGTTCAAGGTCAGCCCGGTAGCAGCCCCCTGCACCGTCAGACCACCGGTTCCCAGGGTCATCAGGTTAGCCAGCGTCAGGTTGTTAGCGGTGGCTTCGATAGCGCCGCCGTTAGAGGTGAGCGCACCGCTGCCGAATGTCGCGTTGTTATCGAATTGCGCCACGCCGCCGTTGAGCGTGGTGCTGCCGCTGACCAACGGCCCCTGCAAGGTCCAGGTGCCGCTGTTGATGGCCAGGTTGTTGAAGTTGACATAGTTGGCGCTTGAGGCTGTGCCGGTGCCCGTGGTTCCGCCGCCGACACCTGTTGAATTCTCTAGAATCAGCGAGTTGCTGCCGCCTGCCCCTCCGTCCACTTGGCCGGTGGGCGCAAACGTCAGGTTTACGCCGAGCAGTCCGCCCAGGCTTACGCCGATGCCGCCGCCGTTGGTCACTTGCGAGCCCGTGACTGCCGTAAAGGTGTTGGTACTGGCGGTCCCCATCGACACGCCGCCAGAGATAGTGCCGGTGTTGCGGAACGTGTTCCCTGTGGTGGAGCTCTCGAACGCCACGCGCCCGGTCAGGGTGCCATTATTCGTCATATTGACCTGCCCGCCGCCTTTGACCGCCACCACCGGGGTGTCGGAGGAGAACAGCGACAGGCCGAGCAAGAAAGAGGAGCCAATGGTGCCGTCGTTGACAATCGTGGTAGTGCCGCCTGCACCGTTGGTGGCATTGAGTGCCATGCCGCCCAGCGAGCCCAGGTTCACCCCAAGCACCGCGCCGGTACCTTTGATAACACCGGTGGCGGCGTTGGTGATGTTCAGCACATTGACTGCCGTGTTGCCGATCACCACACCACCGCTCAACGCTGAAACCAACCCGAGTACTGCAGGGTCAATGGTGCCAGCGTTGTTCAATTTCGTGTTGTTGCCCGTCAGGTTCAGCGCAATGCCACCCACCAGTGTATTGAGCTGCGCGCCAACGTTGACGTTGACCGTCAGGTTGTTGGCTGTGCTGCTGAAGGTGTTGGGAAACAGCGGCAACGTCGGCGCGCCCGTGCAGGTGACTGTCGCGCCGTCGATTGGACTTGCCGGGGTACAGGCAGCGAACACATCCGGGCTCGCCAGCCCCATCACCAGCCCGGCCACTCCCAGGCGGATCGCAAGAGAAAGCGCAGAAATACGAGGTAAAGCGGCAGTCGCAAGTCTTCTATCCACGTTCTACTCCTTGTGGTCCAAGCCTTTCATCCGTGACTGCGTGCACGCCTTGTTTCAACGATCCACACGCATCGAATTCGAAACACCTGACCGTGGTGACTACTGATCCAGTTTTTCGAAACGTTAGTAGACCTGCGCGAAAGCCATTGAATTAAATGGTATTAATACTTTCGTAAAAACGGCGTAAGAATGGGATGAGCGCCAACATCCATTGACTGTCGCGACAAAAATACAAGTTTCCAAATGTGAAAAAGCGCTCTAATAGCGCCCTATCCTCCTCGCCGTAGGAGCGAGCTTGCTCGCGAAAATCCTCAACGATGACGCGGCAAACAAAACACAGCGCGGTGCCCTTGCGTTTTTCGCGAGCAAGCTCGCTCCTACCGTTGATCGATGCAAATGCTGGAGTTCGTAATGCCCCATGAAGGCAACCTGTTACAAGCAGCCGTGGTGTTCCTGTTCGCCGCGGTGCTCACCGTGCCCCTGGCCAAGCGCCTGCAATTGGGTGCGGTGCTGGGCTATCTGTTCGCCGGTGTAATCATCGGCCCATCGGTACTTGGCCTGATTGGCAACCCGCAAAGCGTGGCGCAGTTTTCTGAACTGGGCGTGGTGCTGTTGCTGTTCATCATCGGCCTGGAGCTGTCGCCCAAACGTTTATGGGTGATGCGCAAGGCGGTGTTCGGCGTGGGCCTGGCCCAGGTATTGCTCACCGGCGTGGTGATGGGTGCGGTCGCGCTGTGGCTGTTTGGCCAGTCGTGGAACAGCGCCATCGTGCTGGGCCTGGGCCTGGCGTTGTCGTCCACGGCGTTTGGCCTGCAAAGCCTGGCCGAACGCAAGGAGCTCAACCAACCCCACGGGCGCCTGGCCTTTGCCATCCTGTTGTTCCAGGACATTGCCGCTATCCCGCTGATCGCCATGGTGCCGTTGCTGGCCGGCAGCGATCACCCAACCACCGAGGCCCAAGGCCTGCAACACGTGTTGCAGATCCTCGGCAGCATCGCCGTGGTGATCATCGGCGGGCGCTACCTGTTGCGCCCGGTGTTTCGCATCGTGGCCAAGACCGGCCTGCGCGAAGTGTCCACCGCCACCGCGCTGCTGGTGGTGATCGGCACCGCCTGGCTGATGGAATTGGTGGGCGTGTCCATGGCCCTGGGCGCCTTCCTCGCCGGCCTGCTGCTGGCGGATTCGGAATACCGCCACGAACTGGAGTCCCAGATCGAGCCATTCAAGGGCCTGCTGCTGGGGCTGTTCTTCATCAGCGTGGGCATGGGCGCCAACCTCAGTTTGCTGCTCAGCACCCCGCTGGTGGTGATCGGCCTGACCCTGCTGCTGATCGGCTTGAAACTGCCACTGCTGTACGCCGTCGGGCGGATGGTGGGCGACCTCAACCGCGAAAGTGCCCTGCGCCTGGGCGTGGTGCTGGCGGCGGGCGGTGAATTTGCCTTCGTGGTGTTCAAGATCGGCCGCGACCAGGGCCTGTTCGAACCGCAGCTGTACGACGTGCTGGTGCTGACCATCACCCTGTCCATGGCCGTGACCCCGCTGCTGTTGCTGGTGTGCCCTAAGCTGTTCAAGCCCAAGGTCAAGCCGGTGGAAGTGCCCGAGGAATACCGCGCCATCGAAAGCGATGCGCCCCGCGTGGTCATCGCCGGCATGGGCCGGATGGGCCAGATCGTGGCGCGAATCCTGCGCGCCCAGAACATCTCGTTCATCGCCCTCGACACCTCGGTGGAAACCATCGAGCTGACCCGCAGTTTCGGCGGTATGCCGGTGTTCTACGGCGACCCCCAACGCCCGGAAATCCTCCACGCGGCCAAAGTCGATCAAGCGGAATTCTTCGTGATTGCCATGGACGACCCGGAGATCAACATCAAGACCGCCGAGTTGGTGCGCAACCTCTACCCGCACATGAAGATCATCGCCCGTGCGCGTAACCGCCAGCACGTACACCGCCTGGTGGACCTGGACGCTTCACCGGTACGCGAAACCTTCTACTCCAGCCTGGAAATGAGCCGTCGCACCCTGGTCGGCCTTGGTTTAAGCCAGGCCCAGGCCGATGCGCGCATCAACCGCTTCAAGACCCACGACCAACAAGTACTTGCCGCCCAACACGCGGTGTACGACGATGCGGCCAAGGTCATGCAAACCGCCCAGGAAGCCCGTGCGGAACTGGCGCGCTTGTTTGAAATGGACAGGCTTGAGGAAGAATCTTCCGACAAAGTGTGACGGGGCCGATGAACGAAATTGCGAATTTTCTGACAGAATACGCCGCAATCTCGTTCATCCCCGGAGTGCTTCATGGCCACGTTCACCAAGACCGCAATGCTGCTGGCCCTCGCGCTCACCGCCGGCAGCGTATTCGCTGCTGCCAAGCCCACCACCCAGACCATTTCCACCTTGGGTGGCAAGTTCACCTTCAAACTGCCCAAGGCCTACAGCGCCGACACCCTGCCCTCCGGCACGACGCAAGACGGCACCGCCGACACCCAAGGCACCCTGTACGCCAACTCGACGACGAAAAGTGTAGTGATCGTCGCCGAAACCGTGCGCAACGACGGGGCAACCATCCAGGATAACGACCCGCAGTTCCTCGACGGCGCCGTGGCCGATTTCGTCAAAGACCAGAGCGCGGCCCTGCCCGACTTCAAGAAACTGGGCGAGAAGAAACTCACCTACAAGGGCCTGGGCCTGCGCCAAGTGGACAGCAGCGCTACCCAAGGTGGTGGCAAGACCTTGAACTCCACATTCCTGGGGGGGTCGGGCAACCATTTGCTGGTGATTCAGGCGATTTCCCGGGCGGATGATGTGAAGGGGCATGCGCAGTTGGTGAAGCAGATCACAGGCGGCAAGTAACCTCTCTCTTTCCAGCCAACACAAAACCCATGTGGGAGCGGGCTTGCCCGCGATGGCCATAGGTATCTACACAACTTTGTAGGCTGTAGCAGCCAACGGTAACCACGATGCGAAGCGAGTCGCTCTTGATCTTGATCTGCTTTTGATCTTAGGCGCCCCGTTAAACCACGCT